>JBFZEF010000280.1:0-3238 GCA_041307045.1 Halioglobus sp. | reverse complement strand
CAGGTGGCAATGACCACGCTGTTGCACGAGCGCGGGGCGGGGGAGTTGCAGACCCCCGGGCGGGTGGCCTGAAGAACAAGGGGAGCCACGCCACCACCGCGCACAACCTGGTCGAGTTCGCCCGCGGGACCGAGCGCGACGGTCGGCCGGCTGCCGAGGACCCGCTGCTGCGCGATCGCATGATGCAACAGCTGATCAGCGAGGTGGGTCTGGCGCAGAACCAGCGCCGCGCGCGGGTGCCGGCCCTGCAGGACCATCCGATGCGGCTGCCCTTGCAGAACAAGCTGCTGGCCAGTGAAATCAGCCAGAATACCGCCGCCCTCGCCCTGGAAGTCGCGGGGGCCAGCGCCTCGCTCTATCTCGAGGACGGCAATGCGCCGGCGGGCGGCCAGTGGCAGCTGGCTTACATGAACTCCTACGGCATGACGATCGCCGCCGGTACCAGCGAAGTGCAGCGCAATATCCTGGGTGAGCGAGTGCTCGGCCTGGCGAAATCCAAGTAGGGAGAACGACATGGCGCAACCGGATAATTTTGGCTTTGGCGAGGAAGCGGCCCTGCTGAAGGCCTCCGCCCGCAAGTTTTTTACCGACAAGTTCCCCACATCCCGCCTGCATGCACTGGTGGCGGGTGACCACCGTCCCGAGCGCGGCAGCCAGTGCCTGTGGGATCGTGAACTCTGGCAGCAGATGGTTGACCTGGGCTGGACCATGCTGGCGGTGCCCGAAGCCTGCGGCGGCGTGGGCATGCCGGCGGTGGCCGTGGCCGGGCTCGCGGAGGAACTGGGCCGCGCCGCTTTTCCCTGCCCGCTGCTGGGCACGATCAACGCCACCTATGTGCTGGCGGCCTGTGCCGGCGGCGCGGCGGCGCTGGCAGAGATCGCGGAGGGCAAAAGCGCCAGCCTGGCAATCACCAATCGCAGCGGTTCCTGGTCGCCGGGCGCTAGCGATGTCAGCTGCGCCGGCGACAAGCTCAATGGCACGGCCTGGTATGTGCAGGACGCGCGCAAGGCGGACCGGCTGCTGGTGAGTGCACGATCCGGGTCGGGGCTTGGCCTGTACTGGGTTGCCTCGAACGCCGCGGGGGTCACCCTGCACCCCGATACCATCGTCGATCTCACCCGCGACCAGGCCCATATCAGCTTTGAGAACGTGACCGCCACCGAGGTCAGCGCCGATGGCCTGGCGGCCCTGGAGCAGGCGTTGCCGGCCATCTGGACGGTGCTGGCGGCCGATATGGTGGGTGCGGCCGAGTGGCAGTTGCAGACCACAGTGGATTATGTCGGCACCCGGCAGCAGTTTGACCGGCCGCTGGGTTTCTTCCAGGCGGTGAAACACCCCCTGGTGAACGTGATGCTGCAGATCGACCAGGCCAAGTCACTGGTGTACAACGCAGCCTGCGCCATCGACAGCGAGCCCGGCAGGGCAGGGCAGTACGCCCACATGGCCAAGGCTTCCGCCAGTGAGGCCGCGGCATTCGCCTCCAGTCGCTCGGTACAGTTGCACGGTGGCATCGGGTTTACCTGGGAGTGTTTTGTCCACCTTTACTTCAAGCGCCAGAAGCACAGCCAACTGCTGTGGGGTGACGCCGCCTGGCACCGGGCGCGGCTGGCGGATATCGTAATCGGGCCGCTGGCGCGGACCGGCGGCTGAATCGACTGGAGCAGCCTGGGGAATTATGAACTGGAAAAGCATACTGGCCGTTGTCGCGGCCCTGGTACTTGGCTTCGGCGTGCTGGTGCGCATCGCCACGCGCCCACCCGAGCCACCGGCGCAGCAGTTGTTCATCAACGGCAATGTGCTGACGATGGATGCAAACAACCGTATCGTCGAGGCGCTGGCGGTAAGGGCGGACCGCATCGAGGCCGTAGGCAGTACCGAGGAGATCATGGCCCTGGCCGCTGAGGGCGCCGAAGTAGTTGACCTCGCCGGGCGCACACTCATGCCGGGTTTCATCGATGCCCACGGGCACTTCCCCGGCTCTGGCCAGAAAGTGATTGCTGCGGATCTCGGCAGCCCACCGGTTGGCACGGTCACCACGATGGACGAGCTGCTCGCCGCACTCCGGCAGCGTGCCGTGTTGACGCCCGCCGGTGATTGGGTCTCGGGGTTCAACTATGACGACACGCTGCTGGCGGAGCGGCGCCATCCCACCCGCGCCGAGCTGGACACCGTCTCCACGGATCATCCGGTGGTGGCTACGCATGTGTCCGGTCACATGCTGGTGGGCAACAGCCTGGCGCTTGCGGCAGTGGGTATCGATGCCAGTACGCCGGATCCGGAGGGTGGCGTGATAGGGCGCATACCAGGATCCCGTGAGCCCAATGGCCTGCTGGAAGAGACTGCCCGCCTCGGCATTCTGGCCAAACAGCAGGATATCGGTGTCATGGACGGCTATCGCATGTTCAAGGCGGCGGCCCTCGAGTATGCCGCCCGCGGGGTGACCACGGCCCAGTCCGGCTGGGCCAGCAAGAAGATCGCCACGGGTCTGTCCGTGTTCAGCAGGCTCGGCGTCGTACCACAACGGCTGGTGGTGTTTCCGGCCGAGAGTGAGTTCGGCGAGGCGCTGCTCAATGGCGATTACGCGCCGGCCGACTACCGTACGGAGCGCATGGTGATGGGCGCGGTAAAACTGGTGGCGGACGGCAGTATCCAGGGTTTCACCGGCTACCTCAGCCAGCCTTACCACACGCCCTATCATGGCGACGCGATGTATCGCGGTTACCCCGCCATTCCCCGCGACAAGCTGTTCGCCCAGGTCCTGGCCCTGCACAAGGCGGGCTACCAACTGGCCATTCACGGCAATGGCGACGCGGCCATCGAGGATATCCTGGATGCATTCGAAGCGGCCCAGAAGGCGCATCCGGTGGCGGACCCGCGCATGATCCTGGTCCACTCGCAGATGGCGCGGGAAGACCAGGTGGCGAGGATGAAGGCATTGGGCGTCACCCCGAGTTTCTTCAGTGCGCACACCTGGTACTGGGGTGATCGCCACCGCGATATCTTCATTGGTCCCGAGCGGGCCGCGCAGATCAGCCCGGCCGGGTGGGCCCAGCAACAGGGTCTGCGTTTCAGCTCCCACCTCGATACCCCTGTGACGCCTATGCTGCCCCTGCAGGCGGTCTGGAGCCAGGTCAACCGCACCACCTACGGTGGTGATGTTCTGGTGCCCGGGCAGCGCATCAGCGCGATGGACGCGCTGCGCGCGGTGACCATCGATGCGGCCTGGCAGGTGTTCCAG
>JBFZEF010000279.1:0-3530 GCA_041307045.1 Halioglobus sp. | reverse complement strand
ACAATATTGTTCACCTCGGCCACCTTGCGGTAGTCCAGCCCATAGCGAAAGGCGATGGAATAGAGGGTGTCGCCGCGCTGGACCACGTACACCGTCACCGCCGGTTTCGGCGGTGTATACGGGGCGCGACTGCTGCTGCCGCACCCGGCGAGGCCACATAGCAACAGCACAACGGATGTTGCGCGCAGCAGATTTTTTCCCGGCAACACTAGTCCCGTCCCCAGCTGTAATCGATCAACCACACGGCGGCGAAGCCTACCAGCACCAGGCCAAGGCACAGCCAGACAGCCGGGTCCTGACCCGTCAGCGCCAAAAATTCCGCCGGGGACACCGGCACCTGCTGGGCGGGCTTGAGCGCGCCGTGGCTGTCCGGGACCCAGTCCAGCACCTGCTTCCAGGGCCACACGATCACCAGCGAGCCGAACAGGAAGCCGGTCAGGACCGCCATGGTCGCCTGGTGAAACCGGTGCAGCAGCCAGTGCAACAGGCGCGAGAAACAGAGCAGGCCCGAACCGCAACCCAGGCAAAAGACCAGCAGGAAGCCGATATCCAGGGTTTTTACCGCCGCCAGTACCGTGCCGTACATACCCAGCAGCACCAGGATGAAACTGCCGGAAATGCCCGGCAGGATCATTGCGCAGATCGCCACGAAACCCGCCAGGAACACCCCCGCAAAGCCAAAATCCAGGTTGGCGACAGGCAAGAAGGCGATGGTGCCCGCGCCGGCCGCTCCGAGCAGCAGGCACAGGACTCGCGCGAAGGTCCAGCCCTCTATCTGGCTGAGCAGGACGACTGCGGATGCCAGGATCAGGCCAAAGAAAAATGCCCACAGGGGCACGGGGTGGTTGTCCAGGATCCAGGAAAACAGCCGGGCCAGGGAGAAGATGCTGGTGCCGATCCCCGCCAGCAGGGCGAGCAGGAAGCCGCCATTGACATGCTGCCAGGCGCCCTTGATGTCCAGCTTCCCCAGCCGCGCCAGCAACTCCAGGTCGAAGGAGCGGATGCTGCCCAGCAGGGTGTCATAGATGCCCGTGATAAACGCGATGGTGCCGCCGGAGACCCCGGGCACGATATCCGCGGCGCCCATCAGGACGCCGCGCAGGTAAACGCCCAGGGGACTCAGCTGGCTCACTTCACGGTACCAGGGCGCAGGGGCACGAAGTTCACTTCCTCCACGATCTGGGTATCGAAACCCTCATGGGTGCGGGTGACGACCTGCAGGTGCTGGGTCTCGCTGCCCACCGGGATAACCAGCCGCCCCTCCGGCGCCAGCTGCTGCAGCAATTCCTCGGGTATGCGTTCGGGCGCGGCGGTGGCGAGGATGCCGTCGTAGGGGCCGCGTTCCGCCCAGCCCATGCCGCCATCGGCGTGGTTCATATGGACATTGCGCAACTTGAGCTGGCGCAGGCGCTGCCGCGCTTTCTGCTGCAAGGGCCTGATGCGTTCAACGCTGTAGACCTCTCCCACGAGGCGCGCCAGGATGGCGGTCTGGTAGCCGGAGCCGGTGCCGATCTCCAGCACCCGCTGTCGGGGCCCCGCGGCCAGCAGCAGTTCCGTCATCCGCGCCACGATGTAGGGCTGCGACAGGGTCTGCTGGAAGCCGATGGGAAGGGCCACATCCTCGTAGGCGCGGTGGGCCATGGCCTCGTCCAGGAACAAATGCCGAGGCGTGGAACGCACCACATCCAGCACCTTCTGATTGGTGATGCCCTGTTCCACAAGACGCTGGATCAGGCGCTCACGGGTGCGCTGTGATGTCATTCCGATGCCGTTTACGTCGACATTGCTCACCGCCCTTGCCACCCCTTCATATCCCCTGTTGCGCGCCCGCCAGCCTGTTGCCTGTCCGGTCGAACGTCTTGTTCTATTTCTGGCTGCCCGCCCTGCTGGAACTGGACAATTTCCGCCAGCAGCGCGGTGGCGTAAGCGCCAGCACCGAGGGCAAAATCCAGCTGCAGGGCGCCATCATCACAAAACTGCCAGCAAAAGTCATCTGCGAGCAGGCGGGCGGGGCGCCAGGACAGCTCCAGCCCCTCCCGCTCCAGGGCTTCGCACAGCAGCCGGTGTTGCGCCAGCGTCTCACGCTGCTGCAGGGCCCGCGCGGGGGCTGCCGCGGAGACGCCACTGCCCCACAGGGGCAAGCCCGGGTGAACATCGCCCAGCCGGGCGCGCGAGAGCAATTCGGCGTCGACCTGTGCGCAGCTGAACAGGCTGCGGCTGCCCCGGAGCATGACCACGTCACCCTCGCAGGGAATGTTCCAGTTGCCCGCCGCGACCCGCTCAGCCAGCAGGGTGTTGAACAGGAAGGCGCGCAGCGCCGACAGGTGCAGGCTGCGCCTGGCCCGGGTCAGCCGGCGGCCGCCCGTGAGCGCCCAGCGTTGCGCCTGCTCGAGGCCCGCGCCGCCGCGACCGAAACGCTGCTCGCCGAAATAATTGGGCGCGCCCTGTTCGCGCACCTGTTGCAAGCGCTGCTCGAGGGCGGCGCGGTCACCGCTGACAGCGCGCAACAGCAGGCGAAAACGATTGGCGCGGTGCACCCCCCGCCTGAGCTTGCGCGTGTGCCGGCCGCGCTGCAGCAGCTGCACATCGCCGCCGGCCTGCAAGGCCGTCCAGTCGGGCTCCGGCCGCCCCGCGAGGCCGACACTGAACCACTGGCAGGTGACCGCGTTGCGGTCCTTGAGGCCGCTGACACCGATGTCCCGCTCCGGCACACCGCTCAGCGCCGCCAACCGCTGCAGCAGTTCCATGCTGTTGAGATTGCGTTTCTGCAGGTACAGGAAGACATGCTCGCCCTCACCGGACAGCTCGAACCCCAATTCCTCGCTGACCAGGAAGTCCTCGGGGCGGCAACGGATCAGGGCACGGGCAGGCGGGGTTCCCCAGGCGCGGGGCCAGGCATTGGTCACGGGGCGGCCGCTTGCAGCAGCACCACGGCGTGGGCGGCAATTCCCTCCTCGCGCCCGGTAAAGCCGAGCTTCTCTGTGGTGG
Source organism: Halioglobus sp. (assembly GCA_041307045.1). Taxonomy (GTDB): domain Bacteria; phylum Pseudomonadota; class Gammaproteobacteria; order Pseudomonadales; family Halieaceae; genus JARRPM01. The sequence goes on along the minus strand of JBFZEF010000279.1, from coordinate 542 downwards.
TGGCCTTCACGTTCACCCGCGAGACCTCGGCCGCCAGGTCGGCGGCGAGATTGGCCCGCATGCTGTCGATGTGGGGCGCCATGCGCGGGGCCTGGGCCACGAGGGTAGCGTCCAGGTTGGCCAGCTCCCAACCCGCCGCCTGCACCAGCCCCACCACCCGGCGCAACAGGACGCGGCTGTCAATACCGGCGTTGGCCGGGTCCGTATCCGGAAAATGCCGGCCGATATCGCCCTGGCCGATCGCGCCCAGCAGGGCGTCGCAGATCGCGTGAATCAGCACATCCCCATCCGAGTGCGCTTCCAGGCCCCGGTGGTGGGGAATGCGCACGCCGCCCAGCATGATCGCCTCCCCCGCACCGAAGCGATGCACGTCATAGCCATGTCCTATTCGCATAAATCCCTGCCCTGCCCTCCCGCAATGGTCACGCCGTTGCCCCGGCGCCGAGGTACCAGGCCGCCAATTGCAAATCACCGGGCAGCGTCACCTTGATATTGCGGGGCGAACCCTGCACCAGTTGCACCGGATGCCCCGCCAGTTCCAT
>JBFZEF010000276.1:0-3374 GCA_041307045.1 Halioglobus sp. | reverse complement strand
TCGAAGGTCAAATTGGCATCGTCCCACAGGGCGGTGGGTTCGAGCACGTAGGAACCCCCGAGCTGGTACGAGGCGAGATCACCGTCCACCGGATCACCGTTCAACAGCACCACGGGCACATCGGTCTTGTAGGAGACCTCCCCCTGGATATTGGTATCGGCCATCACCGTGGTGAAGCTGGCGGCATAGCCCTGAATGTCCTCAAAGTACCTGATCCTGTACGATTCCGGAAATATTCCGCCCGCGCCATAGTTGATCTGGTAGGCCGGTGCTTTGCTGTGGGCATTGATGTAGTACAAACCAATATCCGTCTCGCCTTCGGTGATCCAGTGCAGTGCAGTTCCCCACTGGCCGCTGCTGGACGCGCCCTCGTCCGGCGTTCTGGGAATGGCGGTGATATTGTCCGGGTCCGGGCCGATGGGTATCAGGAAGTTCCTGGCACCCGGCCCGAGGAAATCCCGGTCGCTGAAAAAACTGCCCACGCCGTTAAGCTCGGTCTTTCTCCATTCGTACTGGTAATACGCCTCAAGGGTGAGGCCGGGCATCACATCCGTCTGGCCGTATAGGGCACCTGTCGGCAGCAGGATCTCTTTCACCTCAACGCCGGGGGTATTGCGGGCGATGAGGTCTGCGCGGTTCTGCAGGCCGTTGATCCCCGAGGTGAATGTGGCCTCACCCCAGTTGATAACCTGGCTGCCAAGCCTGACGGTGTACAAACGCTCGCCGGGGAGTTCCCCACTGGCATACACGAAGTAGTCGAGCATTTCGATACGATCGCGGTGCTCATCGACGGTATCCCGGGGGAATTCCCTGAAGCCGGCGTCGCCGCCGGGGAAGTCCTTGTTGTTGTTGTAGGTAAGGTAGTCTTCCTCGCTGTGGTCGGTATCCTGGTCGTATACCTCGTCGTAGTACGCGCGGGCCCGGGCGAACGCACCGAAGTTATCCCGGTTCAGATCCATCTCGGTAACGGTGGAAATCTTGTTCTGTACCATGCCGCGGCTGAAGTTGTTGTCGCCGTCGTTGGCGTTGATCAGCACGGCGTAGGCCCGGCTGTCAGCAGCTAGGTCCCCGGTATCCCTGTAGGCGAACTGGTCATCGTCCTGCTTTGCGACCCGCCACTGGGCGGTATAGGCCACGTTGGTGTCCCAGTCGAGAACCCACTCGCTGTCTGCGCCGAGTTCGAAAGTGAGAGCGTGTGCGGCTGTCGCGCCCGCCACGAGGCTCGCCGTAGTCAGGGCCTTCGCGAGCATACCGGGCTGCCAGTTACTTTGACGTACCATAGAGTTTACCTCAGGCTCAGCAGTTATTAGTTTTCCCAATCGCAACACGTAAGCATTCAAGCCACTGGGGGTACTTGTGCCAGGTTTTTGCTTTGCCCGGCGGAAAATTTCTCTGGTTTGAGCAGGAAGTGAGCCAGGGCCGGCAGCAACCACAGGGCTCCAACCATGTTCCACAGGAACATGAACGTCAGCAACAGCCCCATGTCCGCCTGGAATTTGATCGGGGACCAGATCCAGGTTGCCACGCCGATCGCCAGCATCGCCCCGGTCAGGCTCACCGCCTCTCCCGTGGTTCTTAACGTATTGAAATACGCCTCCTGCAGCCCCATTCCGCGGCGCATAAAGTAATCCAGTTTGCTGTAGATATAGATGCCATAGTCGACGCCTACGCCTACACCCAGCGCGATCACAGGCAGGGTTGCCACCTTCACGCCGATTCCCAGGTATGCCATCAGTGCCTGGGCCAGGAAGGAGGTCAGGGCGAGCGGAACCATGATGCACACGACTGCGCGCCACGAGGAAAAACTCAAAAGCACCAGGGCACCGACAACGCCGTAGATCAGCAGCATCATGCGGGTCTGGGCAACGGCTATCTCCTGGTTGGTTGCAGCCTCTATGCCTGCATTGCCCGCCGCCAGCGCGAAATGAATTCCCTCACGCTGGTTCTGCATGGCGAAGGACTCAGCGGCGTCGACCACACGCTGCAGCGTTTCCGCCTTGTGGTCAGTAAGGAACAGCGCAACGGGCAACAGGCTGCAACTTGTGTTCATCAATGCGCTTGGCATCTGGTCAAAGGTTGAGCCGAGAAGCCGTTGGTCACGGTGGATAGTGGCCCACTTGAGACTGCCCTCATTGTAGCCAGCGGCGTACAACTTGGAGACCTCGGTGGCACTCATGGCGGAACTGACGCCGGGAACATTGCGCATATGCCAGGTGAAGCGATCCACCAGGTCGAGGTTATCGTACTGCGCACATTCCTGCTCCGAGGTTTCCACCATGACCACCAGTATGTCGGAGCTGGTGGCGTAATTGTCGGTAATATACTGGTTGTCGATATTGTAGCGTGAGTCCGGGTGTAGCTCCGGCGCGCCCGAATCCAGGTCGCCGATCGGCAGATTCTGCCCGCCGTAGATGCCTATCGCGAAGCCCAGGGCGGCCAGCGCCAGCGAAACCCAGGCGACCCGGGCGCTGGCGAAATTGGCGAGCAGTCGCCATGCGGTCTCGCGCACGACATCGTTGCCGCGGGCCTTGCGCTGGTATTCCAGCGTCTTTTTGGTGATCCCGACATAGGACAGCATGATGGGCAGCAGCACCAGGTTGGTCAGTACCACCACGGCTACGCCTATACTGGCGGCTATTCCCAGGTCCTTGATCACCTGGATGGGGATCAGCACCATGGTGATAAAGCCGATGGCGTCGGAGATCAGGGCGGTCATGCCCGGTACATACAGGGCGCGAAAGGCGCGCCTGGCGCTGCCCACCTTGTCATGGCCGGCGATACTCTCACCGAGAAAGGCGTTGACGACCTGTACCCCGTGACTGATGCCGATGGCGAAAACCAGAAATGGTATGAGTATGGAGTAGGCGTTGAGACCGTACCCCAGGGTGGTCAGCAGGCCCAGCTGCCAGATCACGGCGATGATCGAGCACAGCAAGGGTGACAGCGTGCCCCGCAGGCTGCGGGTATAAAGAAACAGCAGTACCGTGGTAATTACCAGTGTTATGACGGCGAAGAGGAATATCGCCTTGATCCCCTCCAGCAGGTCGCCGATGATCTTGGCAAAACCGATTATGTGGATCTTGATCGTGGGCTGGCCGTTGCTGTCTACGGACAACCGTTCGTATTTCTCCCGAACATTCTTCTCCAGTGACCTGGACAGCTCCCAGTAATCCAGGGGTTTCCCGCTGGTGGGATCGACATCTATCAGGGGCGCCTGCACGATACTGGAGCGGTAGTCGTCCGCCACCAGCCGCCCAACCTCGCCGGAGCGCAGGATATTCTGGCGCAGTTGCGCCATGGCCCGCTCCGATCCATCGTATTCAGAGTCGATGACCTTGTCGCCCGCGAAGCCCTTTTCGGTGACTTCGGTCCAG
>JBFZEF010000274.1:0-4067 GCA_041307045.1 Halioglobus sp. | reverse complement strand
CTGGAGGACGGCCATATCCGTTCCTTCACAGAAGCGGTATCAGAGGGAACCAGTCGCATGCTCAATATGTTGGAACGGCACGACCCCGGCTCCGCCAGCTACCTGGCGACCTTTGCCTTTGCGCTGGCGCGGGTTGCCTATGCCGACAATGAGGTCAGTGACCATGAGCGCAAAGAGATGCGCCGCATACTGCATGACGTCGCACATCTCCATGAGGGCGAAGTCAACTTCATCATGGATATTTCCATGATGCAAAAACGCGCCCAGGTTGAATTGAGCAGCCAGGGTGCGCTGGGTAGCTTTGATATGGATCGCAAAAAATTGCTCGTTGATTCCCTCTATGCCATAGCGCAGGCGGACGGGCATATCGCCGATGAGGAACTGGTGGAAATCCGCGCGATCTCTGCAGAGTTCGGTCTGGAGGAATCCAGCCCGGAGCCCACCGTTCCACCGGGCTGAAGTCGCTGGCATTATTGACGTTTTGAGGTTCGCCTGAGCTTGCCTGCGCACATCCACACCGCAACCGCGCGCCGATACTCCAATCGGCAGCGGCAATCCGCGGACTGCACGCGGTCATTTGCTGCCCTTACCCTTCGCTTGTTTGCGCTGGTGGTCCTGCTATCGGCAGTGCCCTGGGCGTTGGCGACCGAGCGCGCGGAGCCAGTTGCCGCGGCAGGCGTACTGGAAGTGTTCGTGCGTGATGGCTGCCCCCACTGCGCGGACGCCAAGGAATTTCTCGGCAGATTTTCTGATGAGCGGCCCTGGTTGGAGGTTGTCTACCGGCCGGTCGATCGTGATGCGAGCGCACGAGACGACCTGATGCGGCACTCCAGGGATTCAGGTAACTGGCCACCCGGTGTGCCGACTTTTGTGTTCAACGACCAGGTTCTTATCGGTTTTGATAGCGCTGGTCGCACCGGTCCAGAACTGGCAGCCCTGGTGGAGGGCCATCCTGCGATGCCGGCGGGTATCGACACAGAACTCTTTGGTGCGCTCACGGTGTCCAATCTGGGACTTCCAGTTTTCACATTGGCTGTAGGTCTGCTCGACGGATTCAATCCCTGCGCGATGTGGGTGTTGTTGTTTTTGCTATCGATGCTTGCGCGCCTCAGGGACCGCACGCGAATGGCGCTGATTGCCGGTACCTTCGTGTTGGTGGGGGGCGCGGTCTATTACGCGTTCCTTGCCGCCTGGCTCAATATCTATCTGCTGGTGGGTATGTCAACGGCATTGCGCATTGGGCTCGGTGTTGTGGCTTTGGTCATCGGCGCAATCAACCTCAAGGACTTCCTGGCCCCAATGCAGGGTGTTTCGCTCTCCATTCCAGCTTCCGCAAAACCCGGCCTGTATGCTCGTATGCGCAGGGTAGAGAGGTCCGATTCGCTGTTCCTCTCACTGGCGGCGGTCGCCGCACTGGCGGTGCTGGTCAATTTTGTCGAGCTGCTCTGCACTGCTGGTTTCCCTGCCATGTACACAGCCATACTGGCCCAACAGGAATTGGGTCGCGCGGCGCATTATGCCTACCTGGGTCTCTATATACTCGGGTACATCGCCGACGATACATTGATGGTAACGATGGCCGTCGTGGCACTGAGCAGCAATAAGCTGACCGAGCGGGCAGGCCGTTGGCTCAAGTTCCTGAGTGGAGCCATCATGTTGGTACTCGGTGGGATTATGCTGCTGCGCCCGGGGTGGTTGTTGTAGCCCTGAGTAATCCGGTCAGCGATGCCCAGGTGCTTCGCTACTCAAGCGAGCAGGCGCAGATACGACTTATATGGCTGAAGGGCAGGCCTGATTCGTCGTGCCAGCGATTGAAAGCGGCCTGTATCAGTGCCAGTTCCCTCTTGCTCGCTGGGTTGGCGTTGATGTCCACTCCGGCCTGCCGCAGGCAGCGGGTGACGTCGCCGGTAATGACGAAGGTATCCTTGCCCATGTTGCGCAGCACCCGCTGTCCGGTCATGCCGCCCAGGCGGGAGCCGTGCTTCTTCATATAGGCAAACAGGCCGATCAGGTCTTGCTCCGGCCAGCGGCTGATGAACTTGCCAAAGCTGCCATGTTCCTTTGCCACGTCCAGGATGAAGTGCGCATTTTGCTGGATGCTGAGCACCTTCTGGCGATTGCGGATGATGCGCGGGTTCTGGCTGAAGCGATCGATCTGTTCCGGGCTGAGCAGCACGATTTTCGCCGGCGTAAAGCCAAAGAACACATCCTCGAAGTCATTCCATTTTTGATCGACCACGCGCCACACGAATCCCGCCTGAAAAATGCAGCGGGTCATCTCGGCCAGGTAGCGGTCGTCGCCGGTGTTGGCCAGTGCCCGGGTCCTGCGCACTGTTGGCAGCAAGCGCTTGAGTGCTGCCTCGCTACCCTTGCGCGCGCAGGCGCGCTGGTAGATGTGGGTAAACTTCTCCACTATCCCAGGCAGCTACTTGTGGCTGCCATCACATAGAGGGGGCCTTCCGGTGGCCTTGCAGCCGCAGAAAAACACCTTGCCGGTCTTGTCCGCATCGTAGCGCACCGGCGAAAATCCGGTGTTTTTATGGGAGCCGTCGCAGAAAGGCTGGTTATTGCTTAGGCCGCAGGCGCACCAGAAATAGGTTTTCGCCTCCTCGACCTCTACGGGATAGGGTGTGTCGGATACACGCTTTGCCTTGTCCATTGTTTCCTCCTTAAAAAAAACGTTACTTTGCTGCGTTGCCAGGGCGATAGGCCAGCAATACATTGCCCGGCAACTGGCCGAACATGGAATAACCCGACTGCACATACAACCAGCCGTCCGCAAGCACCTGGCCGCTGACATCGATGGCGCCGCCGTGGCCACTGACACCGTTGCTCGCGTTGACGGGTATCGCGGTTTCGGCCTGCCAGAGCACTTCACCGCTGCCGATGTCGAAGGCACGTATCCTGCCGTCCAGCCCCGCGCTGAAGACCAGTTCATCGGTGGCGAGCACCGCCGCCGACAGGCCATAGTAGAAGGAGCAGCGGTACTGCTCTTCGAGGTCGATCTGCTTGCCGGCCCGCATATTCTGCAGGCCGATCATGGGCTTGTTTTCCTCCGGAATCTCGCAACCCCGGGTGACCCCATGGAACCAGAGGACCTCCCCGTCCGCCAGGTTCAGGGCGTGCAGTCCCGGCTTCGGAATGTAGTCCGGGCGCACCCGCTCCGGGTCCGCCGCCGCCACCAGCAGGCGCTCTCCCGACAGCGCCATGCCCCAGTGGACACCGCCGTTGGTGGTGGTCTGGTGGAGATCCGGGCCGACACCCGCGTTGCTCACCTGTCGGTGCCATACCACCTCCCCATCAACCCCTGAGGGGTCGGGGTTGAGGGCATAGACATCGCCGGATTTCTGGCCGGCGAGCAGAAGTTCCCCGCCCCCGGGCAACTCGGCCATGATGACGGATGCGCCGAAGTCAAAATCGCCACCTGCATTTTCCGGACAATTGGCACCGCCATTGAGACAGGCCGCGTTCCACACGTCTCCCTTGGTGGCCTGGAAGCGCCAGGCCAGCCTGCCGCTGTCCATGTCAAGGGCGATGACGGCGTCGGAGGTGTCCGTCGCTGGTTCCGACAGGTTCTCAGCGGTGCCGATATAGATACGGTTGCGTTTCGCGTCGATCGCCGGCGTACTCCACACGCTCACGCCCGAGGGGCCGTAAAGTTCAGCGCCTGCGCTGTTGCGGCCCTGCAGGGTGGCGTCGTCGGTGCCGTGCCACTGCCACAGTTGCTTGCCACTGTTGGCGTCGAGGGCAATCACGCCGCCGTGGGATTTGCAGCAGACATGGTCGGGGCTGCCCGAGACCGCCACCTCGTAGGACGACACCGGAACGAACAGGCGGTCGTCGTGGTAGCTGATGGAGCCGGTAATGATCGAGGTCTCGAAAATGCGGGCGGCCTGCTGCCAGACGATTTCCAGGGAGTCCGGGTCGAGCGCGTAGATGGAAGCCATGGAGTCGGCAAACACCAGCAACTGGCGGCCACTGCCCAGGGTTGCCACGGTAATGGCGGAGCGAATGCCGCTGAGCACCTCGGTATGCCTGCGGATGCAGCCGCTCCTGCGGTCGATGGC
>JBFZEF010000272.1:0-3105 GCA_041307045.1 Halioglobus sp. | reverse complement strand
GCGGCAAGGCCAAGTTCGGCATCTTCGGCGATGGCAAGGAGCTGCCGCAGCTGGCGATGGCGCGCGCCTTCCAGCCCGGCGACTGGCGCTCCGGTTACTACCGTGACCAGACCCTGGCCTTTGCCACCGGCATGTGCACCATCCCCGAATTTTTTGCCCAGCTGTATGCCCATGCCGATGTGCAGGCCGACCCCGCCACCGCCGGGCGGGCGATGAACGCCCATTTTGCCACCCGCAGCATCGACCTGCAGGGCAACTGGGAAGACCTGACCGCCCGGCCCAACTCGGCGGCTGACCTTTCCCCCACTGCTGCACAGATGCCGCGGACGGTGGGGCTGGCTTACGCCTCCAAGCTGTACCGCCAATTGGATGCGCTGAAGGATTTCCCGCGCTTCTCCCAGGATGGAAACGAGATCGTCTTTGCCACCATCGGCAACGCCTCCGCCGCCGAAGGCCTGTTCTGGGAATCGATCAACGCCATCGGCGTGCTGCGTTGCCCGGCGATTGTCACCATTTACGATGACGGCTACGGCATCTCGGTTACCAATGAACACCAGATCGCCAAGGAGAATATCTCCGAGCTGTTGATGGGCTTCCAGCGCCCGGCGGGCGAATGCTGCGACGGCTTCGATATCTACAGGATCAAAGGTTGGGAGTACCCCGCCCTGGTGGAGGCTTACCAGAAAGCCGCCCAGGTCGCCCGGGACGAGCACATGCCCTCCATCATCCATGTCAGCGATCTGACCCAGCCGCAGGGCCACTCCACCTCCGGCAGCCACGAGCGCTACAAATCGAAAGAGCGCCTGGAATGGGAGGCGGAGTTCGATTGCATCAAGAAATTCCGCCAGTGGATCATTGCCCAAGGGATCGCTACGTCTGAAACGCTGGATCAAATGGAAGCGCAAGACCGGCGCCTGGTCGAGGCGATCCGCAAGCAGGCCTGGGAGGCTTACCAGTCTCCGATCGAGCAAGATCGCCAGGCGGCCGGTGAGCTGATCGAGGCCATCGCCCGCAGCTCCACCCAGCGGGACGAGCTGGCGGGGGTGCGGGAGAAATTGCTGGCGGTGCCTGCACCGCTGCGGAGGGATATCCGCGCTGCGATTCACCAGGCGTTGTTGCTCACTCGCCGGGAGGCGTCGCCTGCCCGAAGCAGCCTGGTGGCCTGGACCCAGCGCCTGGAAGAGGCCAGTCAGGCGCGTTACGCCTCGCACCTTTACCTGGAAGGCCCCGGCTCGGCGCTCAGCGTGGCGGAGATCCAGCCGGTCTATTCCGAAAATTCGCCGATGCTGTATGGCTTCGATATCCTGAACGCTTGTTTCGATGCCGCCCTGAGGCGCCAGCCGCGACTGATCGCCTTCGGCGAGGATGTGGGCCGGCTGGGGGATGTGAACCAGGCCTTTCGCGGCCTGCAAGAGAAATACGGCCCGCTGCGCGTCGCCGATACCGGCATCCGCGAAGCCACCATCCTGGGCCAGGCGATCGGCTTGGCGCTGCGCGGCCTGCGCCCGCTGGCCGAGATCCAATACCTGGATTATGTGCTGTATGCCTTGCAGCTGATGTCGGACGACCTGGCGAGCCTGTCCTGGCGCACCCGGGGCGGGCAGCGCGCCGCGGTGATTGTGCGCACGCGCGGCCACCGGCTGGAGGGCATCTGGCACTCCGGCTCGCCGATGGCGGGGCTGATGCACCTGCTGCGCGGCATGCACCTGCTGGTGCCGCGCGATATGACCCGGGCGGCAGGATTTTACAATACCCTGTTGCTGGCCGAAGAGCCGGCCCTGGTGGTGGAGGTGCTGAATGGCTACCGCCTGCGGGAGCGCCTGCCCGACAATCTGGGTGAATTTACCGTGCCGTTGGGCGTGCCCGAGGTGTTGCGAGCGGGCGATGATATCACCCTGGTCACCTATGGCGCCTGCTGCCGCATCGCCCTGGAAGCCGCCGAAGGCTTGAGCCAGCTGGGCATCCAGGCCGAGGTGATCGATGTGCAGTCGCTGCTGCCCTTCGACATCCACGGGCGGATCAGCGAGTCGCTCAAGAAGACGGGCCGGATTCTGTTTGTCGATGAAGATGTGCCCGGTGGGGCCACAGCGTATATGCTCCAGCAGGTGATCGAGGTGCAGGGCGGCTACTTCTGGCTGGATTCCCCGCCGCGCACGCTTTCTGGCAAGGCGCATCGCCCGGCCTATGGCTCAGATGGCGACTACTGGTCGAAGCCCAACGTCGATCAGGTCTTCGAAGCGGTCTATGAAATAATGCATGAAGTCGATCCGGCCAGCTATCCGTTATACTTCAAGTAAAAGCACAGGAGGAATTATGCCGATACAGGTCATCATGCCCCAGCTGGGCGAATCGGTCCTGGAGGGGACCATCACGCGCTGGCTCAAAGCCGCCGGAGAGGCGGTTGAGGAGAACGAGCCGCTGGTGGAGGTCAACACGGACAAGGTAGATACCGAAATCCCCAGCCCGGCTTCTGGCGCGCTGCTGGAAATCCTGGTTCCGGCGGGCACCACCGTCCAGGCAGGCGCGCCGCTGGCCTGGATCGGGCAGGTAGGTGAACCGCTCGGCGCAGCCTCGCCTGCAGCATCCACTCTTGAGACAGCGCGGCCCCAGGCGCCAGTGTCGTCTGCGGCTGCCCCTGCCCGTGCGACCGGGCGGGACCGCGATCTGGGCTTCATCTCGCCGGTGGTGGCCAAGATGGCCAGCGAGCATGGCATCGATCTGTTCCAGGTGACCGGCAGCGGGCAGGGCGGGCGGATTACCAAGAAAGACCTCCAATCTTACCTGGAAAACCGTCCGCTGGCGCAGGCGGCTGAACCGGTTGCAGGTTCTCCTGCCCCTGCTCCAGCGCCTGCCGCTCCGCCGCCCACCCGCGTCGCCCCCCCCAGAACGGCTGGCCCGCCCGCCGGTTTGCCTGGCGAAGGGGAGATCCTGCCGCTGACCCCGGTGCGCCGCTCTATCGCCGAGCATATGGTGCTCAGCAAGCACACCTCGCCGCATGTCACCACCATCATGGAAGCGGATCTGAGCCAGGTGGTGGCCCATCGCCTGGCCAACAAGGAGGCTTTCGCCCGCGACGGGGTCAACCTGACTTTCACCGCCTATTTC
>JBFZEF010000271.1:0-9942 GCA_041307045.1 Halioglobus sp. | reverse complement strand
GCGGCACCCAGCGCGAGGAAGGATTGAGCGAAGAGGAGTTCGTCTGGTTTTTCCTGATGCTCATTGCCGCGGGCAATGAATCGACGCGAACCGTTATCAGCCACGGCCTGCTGCAACTGATGAAGCACCCGGAGCAACTGCAATACCTGGTCGACAACCCCGACAAGATACCCAATGCCTGCGAGGAGATGCTGCGCTTCAACACCGCCTTCATCATCATGCGCCGCACCGCGATGGAAGACGCGCAGGTTGGCGGCCAGCAGCTGAAGAAGGGCGACAAGATCATCATGCACTACCACACGGTGAATCAAGACGAGAGCATCTTCGGCGACGACGCCATGGCGTTTGATGTGACCCGCGCGGAGCGCATGCCCGACCTGTACAACCAGCACCGCGCGTTCGGCGTCGGCCAGCACTTCTGCCTGGGTACGCACCTGGCCCGGCTGGAATTACGCGTCATGTTCGAGGAGGTCATCCCGCGCCTGCGCAACCCCAGGCTGGTGCGGGACGTAGATTACACCCGCTCCAACCTGGTGAATGGCATCAAGCGCATGCACATCACCTTCGACCCCGAAACTGTCCAGGTACGAGACTGCGCCTGAAGGGATGATCCCGGCGCCCCTATGGGCCGGCGCTGTCATCGCACCAGTGGGCGATCATCTCGCCCAGTTCGCTGCGCCGCTCGGCGCTGTTGCGGTCGCTGCGGATGTCATCGAAAATTTTGGCCAGGCGCTTGCGCTCGTCTTCACCCAGCCAATCCAGCAGGGGCTGATCCAGGTCCAGCGCATTGCGATCGGCGTGGGTGCGGCTGCGCACCAGGCGCTGGTGCAGCAGGGCCCGGCCCAGCAGCACGAAGGGAAAGTTGATGTTCCTGGAGGGACCGTAGGAGACCACCCTGCCGCCGGTAGGTATGCCCTTCACCTTCAGCTGGCCGATCTTGTCCGCATACCTGCGCACACCCCACATTCCGCTCAGGGCGCCGCCGGCGCCGGAAATGAGCGTGCCCAGTCCGCCCAGCAGGCCCGCGCTGGCCGCATCCAGGGCAATGCCAGTGGAAGCGCCCACCACGGCGCCGGCGGAGGCCGCCGCCAGCAGCAGTGATTTTTCCCCCAGGCCCCACAGGTACCACTGCTGCGTGTTGAACAGGTCGGACTCCTGCAGGGAAAGCTCCTGCTCGGACCGCTTCAGCCTGGAGTGGTAATACAGTTCCTCCACCCGCTGCCGGCACTGGCGCTCGCGCCCGACAAGGTGCGCCTTGTAACGCCCGAACAACAACTGTTGCACCGGCTCCAGCGGCAGCCCCTCAGGCACCGACTGCTCCACCCGGTAATTGATCGCCTCGACAATGAGGTCAGTGATGTAGCTGCTCGCTCCCCTAACCTGTAACTGCCGGTCCTGGCGCAGGATGGCCACGGCGCGTTCCAGTGAGGCCCGCCAGTTGGGATCGAGGTGGCCGAACAGCTCCAGCAGTTCCAGTTGCTTGCTGACTTCGGCCCGGTGGGCGTTGAAGCTGCGGACGGTGGTGAAGAACTGGCCGAGGCCGGCGGACCACTCCCCCACAAACTCCTCGCCCTCGATCGGGTTGATAAGCGCCAGGCTGGGCCGCCCGCTCCAGCGCAATATTTCCATTTCCGCCTCGTAATCCGCGCCGTAGGGGCAGGACCCGTCCACCACATAGATAATCCCCGCGCCGTCGACGATGGGCCGCAGGGCCTGGCACTCGTCCCGGTAGCGCGGGTCCCCCTCGTGCTGTTCGACAAAGGCTCGCACCGCCGCGGGTCGGGCCGCGGCGTCAGTGCAATTGCTGCCGAGCCAGTCCAGTACCGCGCGGGCGCGCTGCAGGCCCGGGGTATCCACCAGTTCGTAGAGCGTTTCACCATCCACTCGCATCGGGTAGCGCTGGGCCTCGCGGGTGGAGCCGGCCCTGGCATCGATGTACACCGCGTCGTCCCTGGCGAGGGTGGCGACAATACTGGACTTGCCCTTGTTGGGGCGGCCCACCACGGCAAAGGTCGGGACGCTCACCGGCTCCGGCTTGCGCTTGCTGGTATTCATATCACGAAGCTTCCAGTGCCTGGACGTCCACCAGGGGAAAGGCGAGCCCCCGGGCAAACAATTGCCAGTCACCCAGCCTTGCGGCCGGGACCTGCTTGTGCGGCAGCGGCAGCAGGAACAGGGTGCAGCGCGGCACGCCCTCGAACCCCGCCAGCAGGTCCGCCAGGTCGGCCAGGGGTGGCTCCCAGGATTTTACCGCGACCATAACGTGGTCGAAGCGCCGGCGGTAAACGGCGGCGAGCCGCTGCCTTTCCTCGGGCAGGGCACCGAGTCCCGCGCTGACGATATTGGCGGGGTCCACCGTCAACAACACCTCATAACGGGCCAGCTCTTCCGGCCTGAGCGCATTGGCCCAGTTCAGCAATACCAGGCCCGGGTCAGTGGCCGCCGGGTCAGCGCCCGCCACTGGCTGGCGCTCTGCCGACGATGCCCCCTGGGTGGTCACCAGCGGTGATTTCATGCGCGCCAGCACTCGCTCGCTACCCGGCAACCGAGCCGCCAGGGCTCGCGCCTGGCGCCGGTACAACAGCAGGGAGAACAGCCACAACAGCAGGCGGGGCAGCAGCGCATAGCTGAGCACGCACATGACAAGGAAGGGCCACCAGCCGCGCATGGCGCTGATATCCGCCGGGCTCAGGGCGGCGATGGCTGGGTGAAACCGGCTGGCAAAAACCAGCTCTGCGCTGACCGTCGCCTGGGGCAGCCAGGCCGACCAGGGCGCTGCCAGAAACGCTGTCATATCCTCCACCCAGGAGTCGCTGAGGTCGAAGGTAGAACCCCAGACAAAGGTGAAGTCACTGAGGGCCAGCAGCAGGAAAAAGGCCGTTACCGCGCCGAGGGTGAACAGGGCGCCGAGTTCCTGGCCATAACGCAGCAGTACCAGCCGCACCACCGACTCGGCCTCGCGCAGGTAGCGCCGGTCCGGCAGGGTCCGCGCCAGCAACAGACGCGACGGGTTCAGCGGTAGTGCGGCCGGCGCCTGGCGGCCGCTTGCGATGCGGGTCATCACCACGGCGGCCACAAGGCACAACAGCAGTTGGACCAGCACAAACAACAGGATGAACATGAATACGTTTACCAGCCCGCGCCCGCTGGCAAGCAGGAAAGTGGCCATGCCGGCGAAGCCAAAGCCCAGCGCCACAATGCGCCCGAGCAGCGCCGCCGATGCCTCGTTCAACCAGGGCTCCGGCGCTGAGCGCCCATCCGCCGATTGCAGCGATACCGCCTGCAGCCAGTACAGCAACCGCCCGGTGTCGTCACTGCGGGCGCACTCCCGGGCTATGGCATGATCGCGCTCCCGCGCTGCCTGCACGGGGGTTGCCTTATCCTGCTCCAGCATCGAGGCCAGGCGGAAGATATCGGTTAGCTTGGGCGTTGGGGCTGGCATCGGGTCCTTGCGATGGCGTAGGCGCCCACGGGGGGCCTGGAATAAAGGCATCAAGTGTGCGAGGGGGGACCGCAGCTGTCAAATCGGTGCCGGAGGCCTGCGGCAAAAGAAAAATCCAGCTGACCGCCGAAATGGCTTATCCTATAGGCCCATCATCATGCACCCACTTTTGAGGCAGGCCATGGCCAAACCCAACTACGCATTTGAGAAACGGCAGCGCGAGCTGGCCAAGAAAAAGAAGAAAGAGGAAAAAAAGCAGCAAAAGGCCCGTGCTCAGGCAGGCCCCGATGACGACTCCCCTGCCGCACCGGATGCAAGCGAGCAGACCTGACATTACGCGCCGGCCCTCAGCCGCAAGGCAAAAGCCCCTTATGCCCAGCCGCCCCGAGCAGCAGTGGCCCTTCCGCTGGGAACTGTTGCTGCGTTACCGCTTTATCGAGACCATCGCACTGTGGGAAGGCCGCCTGACCACCCGTCACCTTTGCGACACCTTCGGCATCGGCCGCCAGCAGGCCAGCAAGGACATCAACAACTACCTGCGGGAAGTGGGTCCCGGCAACCTGGAGTACGACAAATTCCTCAAGGGCTATAAACCGGCAGCGGGCTTCCGGCCCATGGTCACGCAGGGGCTTGCCGACGAGTACCTGCACCTCATGGCCCGCAACAACGAACTGATGAACGTGTTCGAGTCGCTGTCCCTGAACATGGCCAACGTGGAGGTGCTGTCGCAACCGGTGCGCGACGTCAAGCCCGAGGTATTGCGACCCATCATGCAGGCCGCGCGGCAGCAGAAACGGCTGGACGTCGATTCCGTGTCCCTTAACCACCCCGACCGGGAGGGGCGCATCATCGTCCCCCACACCCTGGTATATACCGGCATGCGCTGGCATGTGCGCGCCTGGTGCGAGAAAAACCAGGAGTACCGCGATTTCGTGTTGAGCCGGTTTCGGGGTATCCCCGAGATAATGGACGATTCCCCTCACGGCGTGGACGGTGATGGCGAGTGGAATACCCGGGTCACCATTCGCATCGCCCCGGATCCGCGCCTGACGCAGGACCAGCAGGAGGTGGTGGAGATGGATTTCGGCATGGAAAATGGTGTGCTCGAGGTGTCGACCCGGGGCAAGCTGGTGCCCTATGCGCTGAAATTATTGCATATCGACCCGAAGCAGGAACTGGCGGATCCCATGGCACAGCAGATTATCGTTGAAAACAGGGCGGCCCTGCTGCCCTGGCTGTTTGGCTGAGGACCCGCAGGCATGAGTAAGCACAACGAATACGAAGAGGCGTTCTCTGAGAGCAGATTCTGGCGCAAGCTGAAGAAGTACGCCACTACCGCGGGCAAAGAGATCGTGGAGAAGGCACTGCTGCTGTTCTACGCGTTCCAGGAAGAAAAGGCGCCGAAATGGGCCAAGGCGACCATCGCCGGCGCACTGGGCTACTTCATCGTGCCGCTGGATGCAATCGCGGATATCACTCCGGCGGTGGGCTACGCAGATGACCTGGGCGTGCTGGTGCTGGCCATCGCCGCCGTGGCAACCTATATCAACGAGGACGTCCGCAACAAGACCGCCGTAAAGATGCGATCCTGGTTTGGCGACGAGCCGGCGCGGATCGAGGATCAGGAGTCGTGACGACCACCGCAGTGATCACCGGCTGGATCGCTGCCGACCACCGCTGAGGAATTACAGGCGCCGGAACCAGACCAGGGGAATTTCCCGCTCGACCATTGCCAGGTACTCGCCCTGGTGCTTGTTGATCTTTACCACGGTGGCCCACAGGGCCTCCCGTTCATCGGCTGCAACCTCCTCTGCCATGGCTTCGAAGGTCTCCTTGCCCAGTTGCACCGTCACCCTCGGGTTGGCCAGCATGTTGAGATACCAGGCGGGATGGCTTTCCATCCCGCTGTTGGAGGCCGACACCGCAACACTGTCGCGGTAGGGGT
Source organism: Halioglobus sp. (assembly GCA_041307045.1). Classification (GTDB taxonomy): domain Bacteria; phylum Pseudomonadota; class Gammaproteobacteria; order Pseudomonadales; family Halieaceae; genus JARRPM01. Next base: position 4,555 of record JBFZEF010000271.1, on the reverse strand, counting down.
AGCAGGCAATCGGCACCGTGCGCTGCTTGCCGGTCTTGCGCCCCGTGGTGGTCACCAGCGCCACGTCGATCCAGCCCATGCGGGCGCCGAAACGGCCACCGCTGAGTTTGTACAGCAGCTTGTGCACCCTGCCAAAATATTTCCAGTTGATCACGCTGTCTTCCCGCCTGTTGTCCTGTTCAGGGTTTCAGTTTGGCAAACACGTCGATGGGCACCGGGAAGACAATAGTTGAACTCTTGTCACCGGCGATCCCTGCGAGCGTCTGCAGGTAGCGCAGTTGTATCGCCTGGTCCTGGCCGGCCAGCACTTTCGCCGCTTCCGCCAGTTTCTCCGCCGCCTCCGCCTCACCCATCGCGTGAATCACCTTGGCCCGGCGCTCCCGCTCCGCCTCGGCCTGTTTCGCCAGGGCGCGCACCATCGACTCGTTCAGGTCGACATGTTTGATCTCCACGTTGGCCACCTTGATACCCCAGGCACTGGTCTGCTTGTCCAGAATGCCCTGGATATCGGCGTTGAGCCGCTCCCGCTCCGCCAGCATATCGTCCAGCTCATGCTGGCCCAGCACCGAGCGCAGGGTGGTCTGGGACAACTGGCTGGTGGCCTCAAGATAATTTTCCACCTGGATGATGGCGCGTTCAGGGTCGACCACCCTGAAGTAGAGCACCGCGTTCACCTGTACCGAGACATTGTCACGGGAGATCACGTCCTGGGTGGGAACGTCCATTACTATAGTGCGTAGATCCACCCGCACCATTTGCTGCAGGACCGGTATGACGATGATAAGGCCGGGCCCTTTCACTTTGTAGAACCGGCCGAGCATGAAAACCACGCCGCGCTCGTATTCCCGCAGAACCCTGAACATCGAGCTCGCCAGGACGATCGCGATAACCAGCACCACTCCACCAAAATAGCCTGCTGAGAACATCAGCTTTGCACTCCTTTTTGCTTGATGACTTTCAGGATGAGGCCATCAATTTCCCTGACCACCACCCTGTCCTCGAGACCCAGCGCATCCGGGCAGGACACTTCCCACAACTCCCCTTCCACTCGCGACCGGGCGATGCAGTTACTGACTGACTCAACGGTGGCCGTGCTGCCGACCAGGTGCTCAACCCCGGTTCGCACCCGCTGGCGCCTGGCCCGCAGGACCATGCCCAGGGAGAACACCAGCACCGCCACGCTGGCCGCGGCAAAGGCGGCGATCATCGGCATGGCAATCTGGTAACCCGGCAGCTCGGTGTCCATTAGCATGATCGAGCCCACCACGAATGCGACGAGGCCCCCGAGGCCCAGAATGCCGAAACTCGGGGTGAAGGCCTCCGCCGTCATCAGGCCGATGCCGAGGATGATGAGGGCCAGCCCGGTATAGCTAACGGGGAGCATCTGGAAGGCGTACATTGCCATTAACAGGCATACAGTACCCACTACTCCCGGCAGGCCGAAACCGGGGCTGTAAAACTCGATGATCAGGCCGTACAAACCTATCAGCATCAGCACATAGGCGATGTTCGGATTGGTGATCACCGCCAGGAACTCGCTGCGCCAGTCAACCGGATGCTGGTACAGCGCCGCTCCCTCCAGCGCCAGGGTTCGCTTTACACCGGCCACTTCGACCTCGCGGCCGTCGAGTTGCGCCAGCAGGTCTTCCACCGATTCCGCCATTAGGTCGATCACGCCCTGCTCCAGTGCGTCCTCCGCCGACAGGCTGGCGCCATCGCGCACGGCCTTCTCGGCCCACTGGGCGTTGCGACCGCGCAGCTGCGCGAGGCTCTGCAGATAGGCCACCGCGTCGTTGATCAGCTTCTTCTCCATGGCGGAGCCCGGTTGGGATGACTCCCCCGCTTCGCTGTCGGGCTTGCCGCCCGGCAGCGATGGCATACCGCCGATCTGCACCGGCGTGGCCGCACCGAGATTGGTGCCGGGGGCCATGGCGGCAATATGGGTGGCATACAGGAGGTAGGTGCCGGCGCTGGCCGCCCTGGCGCCACTGGGCGCCACATAGCCCACAACCGGCAGCTGCGCCGCCAGCAAGGCCTTGATGATCTCGCGCATGGCGATGTCCAGCCCGCCGGGGGTGTCGATACGCAGGATGACCAGTTCGGCCCCGGCGGCCTGGGCCTGCGCCAGGCCCCGCACCAGGTGATCGGCGGCAGCAGGGCCGATAGCCCCTTCCACATCGATAACCCAGGCGTCCGCCCTGCCCTGGCCAGGCAGCAGCGCCAACAACGCGCACAGCAGCAACGCGGGTACAGGGATCAGCCGTGGCATCCAGTGGTTCATGTGTGCCAGTATCAGTGCACAGCAGCGCAGGCTGCAAGTGCGCAGCTGCAATTTTCAGGGCGGGCTTGAGCTATATCATGGAGCCCATTCGGGATGAGCGCCTAACATTATCAAATGGGTCATAGGAGATGGGGTATGGGCAGAGCTGTTCTGATCACAGCAGGTATGGCGCTGGCTATGCTACTTTCCGCCGCGACGCTGGCCGCGGAGCCGCAGCCGCAGCCGGAGCCGGAGCCACCGGCAAAGCAGGCCGCGGCCCTGGCGCAGGAGTTTGTAAGCCTGCTGCGGCCGCGACTGAAGCAGGCCATGGCTGAGGGCGGGCCCGCCGGGGCCATTGCGGTCTGCGCCGACGTGGCCCCCGCCATTGCCGACTCACTGAGTGCCCGGTCCGGCTGGAACGTCAAGCGGGTAAGCCTTAAATCCCGCAACGCCAGCCGGGCGGTGCCGGACGACTGGGAGCGTGCGGTTCTGCTGGAGTTCGACCGCCGCCAGTTCGCGGGCGAGAACGCCGCCGATATCAGCTTCGGTGAAGTCGTGGCCGGCCAGTATCGCTATATGCAGGCCCAGGGTGTGGAACCGCTCTGTCTGCTCTGCCACGGCAAGGGCCTGGCCGACGATGTCGAGCAAACCCTGCGCCAGTACTACCCGGATGACTGGGCCACCGGCTACAGCCTGGGCCAGGTGCGCGGCGCCATCAGCGTTTCCAGGCCCTTGTAGCTGGGCACAGTGCTGGTATAACCTCGGCAAGCTGCAACACCCTGCCAGAGGAATCCCACTGTCGTGACTGGTCTACCCTCCCCCGCCGACTGCCTGCTGCCGGGCAGGTTTATCGACAGCAGCCATCCGGCCATCATCGCCAGGGCTCGATCAACTGCCGATCCTGCCGGCGATCAGCTGAAGACTGCTGTAGCCCTTTACTACCTGGTGCGGGACAGCATCCGCTATAACCCCTACCGGGCGGATGCCGTTCCCGCGGCCTACCTCGCCAGCGCCACCCTGGCGGCAGCGGAGGGCTGGTGCGTCACCAAGGCCCTGCTGCTGGCGGCGCTGTGCAGAGCGGCGGGTGTTCCCGCCAGGGTGGGCTACGCCGATGTGCGCAACCATCTATCCACCGAGCGCCTGCGCCAGGCCATGCAGACTGACGTGTTTTACTTTCACGGCTATACGTCGATCTACCTCGGCGGTCGCTGGGTAAAGGCCACACCGGCCTTCAATATCGAGCTGTGCCGGAAATTCGGCCTCGCGCCGCTGGAATTCAACGGGCTGGAGGACAGCCTGTACCACCCGTTCGACCTCGCCGGCAACCGCCATATGGAATACCTGCATGAACGGGGGGACTACTTCGACCTGCCCTTCGAGGAGCTGATGGCGGTGATGCGGGCGCACTACCCGGGGATATTCGGCGCCGACGCTGCAGGCACAGGCCCGGAAGCCTCGAACTGGGACGCGGATGTGCACGCCGAGGTCAGTCGCTGAGGCCGCGCCTGCAGCTCGCAATGTTACATCAGGGTGTGCGCGTACCCAGGGTAAGTACCGTCGCGCCCGCCAGCAGGGCCCACAGCAGCTCCTGCGCATAACTACCCAGCAGCAGCATGCCGGCAGTCACGGCGGTTACCGTGATCAGCTGCTCCACAGGAAGGCGGCCGGAAGCTGCGGGCGCACGCTCCCGTCGCTGCAGCAGGTCGCGGGTGATGCGGTATTCGATGAAACGGGCGTGGGTCATGTAACTCTCCTGTGCCGGGGAATACGTAACCATGATCCCTCCCGATCATCGCCACCGCGATCTGTCCAGTTTTCGACCCGATTGAAAAAGCGACAGTTGATAGGCCCCGGACGGGGCAGCTGGCCCGGCTGGCAATTCGTTGATCTGGCTTAAGCACGGGCAGCGCCCGCTGGACTATCCTCACAACGATGTTCTGACCAACGAGATTTACGCCGAATGACCACGACCATGCCAACCCTGAGTCCCGCCGCGCCGCGCCAGCCACTGCCGCTGGAGCGGCTCTATCGTCACTGCGACCCGGCGCAGCTGCCCTTCGACTCCAGCGCCGAGCTGGAACCGCTGGCCGCGCACCTGGGCCAGGACCGGGCGGTGCAGGCGCTGGAGTTCGGCCTGCAGATACCCCACGAGGGCTATAACATCTTCCTGCTGGGCAGCACAGGCGTGGGCAAGCGCGAGCTGCTGGACGGCGTCCTGGGCGGACTGCTCGCGAATCCCGCCGGGCCCCGGCGGGCGGAGCCCTCCGACTGGTGTTACGTCAACAACTTCGAATC
>JBFZEF010000268.1:0-12576 GCA_041307045.1 Halioglobus sp. | reverse complement strand
GTGGTGTCGTCTGTCTGATAGAAATCACCCGCGACAAAGTTGAGGGGGCCGCTGAAGTCTGTGGCGACACGAAGCTCCTGCTGGAATGTTTCGCGCTCATCCTGTCGGTTGGCATCAAATAGTGAGTTCGGGCCCACTTCCCCAGTGTAGGTGTTGGGCAACTCGCTGTCCTGCTCCCGGTATCCGGTGACAGAACTCAGGGTGTAGTCACCAAAGTTGTAGTCCATATTCAGGTAATAACCGTCGATATCGACCTGGTGACCGTCGGACATATGGAGCAGCAAGTCATCCCTGTCGGTGACCGCGGCGTTCTTGATGGCGTCACCCCTGTCCTGGGTAAGCCCCAGATTATTGTAAACGAACTCCGGTGCACCAGTCGGGGTGGTATTGACGCTGGGCGGGGAATCGCCGTTGTCCCGGATGAGTTCGTATTGCGCCAGGGCGGAGAAGTCCTCATTGGGCTGCCACAGGGCCTTGAAGCGGCTGGAGAAGGAATCATCGCCACCCGCATCGTCGCCATTGCCCTTGCCGGTCGCGCCGGCGAAAGGACTCAGAGGATCGAAGGGGGTCACCGGCCCATAGCTCGCGCCATTTTCGTAGTAACCATCCGATTTGATGTACGCACCCGCGCCTCGAAATGCCAAGGTCTCTGTACCGTGGTTAAGCGCGTAACGTCCCTCGTAGCGGCCGTACTCAGCCACCTTGCCCTGTAACTCCGCGGAGGTTTCATCAAGCATGGGGCGCTTGGTTTTCACGTTGATCACACCGCCAGTGGTGTTCTTGCCAAACAGGGTGCCCTGGGGCCCGCGCAAAACCTCGATCTGTTCGATATCAAAAATTTCCAGGTTTTGCGTCTGTACCGATGGCAGCACAAAATCATCCACGGTGACACCGACCTGCGCATCCTGGTAGACGATAATCGAGGTCGTACCGACACCGCGCATCGCGAAAGCGGCGGCCTTGAAGCCGGGTTGCTTGCCGGCGATAAAGTTCGGAACCTGCGCCGCTATATCTCCCAGATCCTGCGGAACCAGTTCATTGATATCCCGCGTGGTCAAGGCAGTAATGGCGATCGGCGTTGTCTGCAGATTGGTCTCGGTCCGCCTGGTGGCGGTGACCATCACCTCCTCGAGCGCCGCCGATACAGGCTGGACCTGCAGGCCCGCCACGGTGGCTGTCACAATCGCAACCGCGTTAACCAACCGCTTCAATTGGCCTGGATTTTCCCTGTACTGGGGATGCACGTTGTTTGATTTCATATGACTCTACTCCTCACGCGTTTTTATAGTCTGGACCTGCGATAGCCATTGCTATCCCACATCGTCTGCGGCACCACAAACTTGAATCAGATTCAAGATTGATCTTGTTGCTTGTTTTTGTCAAGTAAATATTGCCTGGCGCATCAGACATTATCTATGCCTCGCTGCCGCGCACGATCGCGCACTATCGCGCACACCCCCGAACCTCCTGTCGGGATGGCTACAGCAGCGCTCACGGCTGCCCCAGGCGGCGCTCAAGCTCCACATGGAAATGCCTCAGGCGCTGCTCCTGTTCGCCCCACAGTTGGCCCTTGAAGCCCCGGGATCGCATGCCCTTCTGCACGACCGGCAACAGCGCTGCGTCCTGGCTCAGGACCTGGCCCAGCTGCGCATCCTCTTCGATGCTGTAGCGCTCCGTTGCCGGCCTCTGCCGGCCGCTCACATCGATGCCTTCCGGCAGGCCCATCCATGCGGGCGGCCGGTAGGTAGGATCCTCGGCAGGAAAGATCAGGGTCATGGTGTCGTAATAGAAGCGCTCCGGATCCGTCTCGTGCGGCAGAAACCGCATCAGGAATACGGCTTCCGGATGGCAGCCGATCTGCACATTGGGAAACAGGCCGGTTGCCCAGCTATCCGACAACTGGCCATCTTCGAAGCGGGAATAATCCAGGCCCAGGCGCTGTGCACGTTCGCGCTTGCCCAGCTGGATCGCTCTGCGCACATCGGCCGCTGTGCCATTGAAGCCCGACGGGTCGACACCGGCATCCTGCAACATCATCTGCAGGCCCTCGGTAACCGTGAGCTGGTCATGGATCCGCGGACTGGGCTGCCCCAGTGGTACGATCATTCGGCTGGCGCCGTTCGGGTACAGGTCGTACTGTACATTGAGATCGCCCATCACACCGCGTGTCTCCGGATGTACGCAATGCAGGTGGTAACTCTCATAGAAAGCTTCCACCCCTACTTTCCAGTTGGCACCCCACTCACTGCGAACGTGGCGCACTACCTTCATCCGATCCAGCTGGTAGGCTTCCAGGTAGCCCGAGGGCAGGCCCAGGCTTTCCTTGAGGGGTGCAGGGTGTTCTCCCATGTGGATAAAGATGATCCCGGCGTGAAGTTCGCAGGCTACCGGGGTGAGCCCGGGGCGATGGGCGATCACTTCCGGCCGAAACGTTTCCTCGTCGGTTATCCGGCGTAATTCGCCATCGTTCCTGAAGCTCCAGCTATGGAACGGGCAGACGAAAACCTTCCTGTTGCCGCGCTCTTCCGCAACCAGCCTGGTACCGCGGTGGGTGCACACATTGTAAAAGGCCCTGACGCCCTCGTCGGTACGCGTAACCAGGATCGACTCGTCGCGAATATCGAACAGAAAAAAGTCGCCCACCCGCGGAAGGTCCGATTCCACCCCGGCGATTAGCCAGCTGCGGGTCCACATCCGTTCCCACTCCCTGGCCATATAGTCCCGACTGAAATAGCCATCCTTGCTGTAGCATTCTGTACCGTTGTCAATCGTCGGCTGCTTTGCCTCCAGCGAGCCCGGGGGTGCGGCCGGATTGATGACAGCCAGGGGAATGGTATTGGCGTTCATTGCGATTCTCCTTCTAAAAAGTCCGGCAATCGAAAGACCGGCAGTTTTATGCCTTCAGACCAGGATATGAAAGCAACATCGACGGGCGCGCCGACGTGCAACCGACGCGGATCAGAATCTATGACCTGGCTCATCATGCGCGGGCCCTCTTCCAGGTCGACGAGCGCCACCACGTAGGGTGTGGGGTAGGCAGCAGAAATACCGCGTTGCACTATCGTGAAACTGGCGATTACACCTCGACCGCTGGCCACCTGCCAGTGCAATTGGGAGCTGCCGCAGTGGCTGCAAATAATGCGGGGATAGAACTGGAAGCGGGAGCAGTGTACGCACTGCTGCAGGCGCAAAACGCCCTCGCCACACCCATCCCAATAGGGCCGGCTGAGTTCAGTGGGCCGAGGCAGTATCCGGTTCATATCACGGAGCCTCCCTGCCGAGTACCAGGGCGGTGTGAGAGGACATGATGCCGCCCTGCGCGTGGACCAGGCCAAGCCGTGCATTGGCCACCTGTCGTTCGCCGGCGGTTCGACGCAGCTGCCATACGCTCTCGGTCAATGCAAACATTGAACCTGGATTTCCCGGATGGCAGTGGGAGAGAAGGCCGCCATGAGTGTTGACCGGCAGCGAGCCGCCCGGCATGGTTGCGCCCGAAGCCAGGAATGCGCCGCCCTCCCCTTTCGCACAGAAGCCGAGATCTTCAAGTTCAATCAGCACTGTGGGCGTGAAACAGTCATACAACTGGGCGAAATCCATATGCTGGGGTCCCAGGCCGGCCATCGAGAAAGCACGCTCGCCCGCCTCCCGGGCAGCCGAGGTCGTCAGGCTATGGGCCTGGCTGATGTGTTCGTGGGTGTGGCCTTCGCCGGCACCCAGCAGGTAGATCGGCGGCTTAGCCATATCCCTCGCACGTTCCGCCGAGGTCAGCACAACGGCGGAGCCCCCATCAGATACCAACGAGCAGTCGAGCAGGTGCAGGGGATCGGCAATCATGCGCGAATTGAGCACATCCTCTATGGTTATCGGGGTGCGCATCTGGGCAGCCGGGTTGCGCAGCGCATGACTGCGCCCGGAGACCGCCACCTGGGCGAACTGCTCGGGTGTGGTGCCGTACTGCGCCATATGCGCCTGTGCAATCAAGGCATAGTAGGCCGGAACGGTGGGGCCATAGGGTTGCTCAAACTCGGGATGCCCGCTGGAGGACTGCACCAGCAGGGCCTGCTCGCGAGTGAGGCCGCTGCGCAGACTGTCCGCCATGGAGACCACTATGATGTCAGCCATGCCACATATAATGGCGGTCGCCGCATGGTGGAGAATCGAAAATGTGGTACCCCCGCCAGCGCCCACAGACATGCAGTAACGGGGAAAAATCTGCAGGTACTCAGCGGCCGCTTCGGCGTGGTACAACATCGGCTGCGCCATGGCATTGCAGGTGACCAATCCGTCCACCTGATCCCGTCGCAGTCCGGCGTCGGCCAGAGCCCCAAGGGCAGCTTCCACGCACAGCTCCATGGGCGTCCGGTCGGCTATAACCCCCACGGAGGTATCAAAAGCGCCGACAATCGCCACCTTGCCACTCATGTGCGCCTTTGGCATGTTTCAGTATCCTCTGGCCACACCTGCCACGGCCTGGTGAAAGCGCACCAGCGCCTTACCCGGTGTGACCACTTCTCCGCCCTCATTCCGGATGAAGACATCGATCTCCACTTCGGCACTCTGCGGCCGACACGCTACCACGGTGCCTCCCGAATAGAGTGTCTCACCGATATAGGTTGCAATGCGGTTGGAATATTCGATAGCCACAAGCCGCCCGTCCCCTTGCAGCCACTCATCCACGCACTGGTTGAGCCAGTCTCCCAGCAGGGGTCCCGCTATGACGAGACCCGGATAACCCTCCACCTCCCGCGCATAGGGTTCATCGAAATGAATGCGATGGCCATTCCAGAGCACAGCGTTGTAAAGCATCGACTGGACGTTATCCGGCTTGAACGCGCGTAGCGGCAACTGGTCGCCGGGCCTTATTCCGGCAAACCTGGACCGTGTATCTGCTCCGGTCATCGCAGGATCCTCGTGGTCTTTTCCCTGATCACCAGCTCGCCGTCATCATTGACCACGTCCATGACAACCTCGTAGAAAATCAGCGGTCCCGAGCGGCCCTGCTTTTCGTAGATGTCGGTGAGCGTGCGGGTAGCCGTCAGCCAGTCGCCGGGAAAAATATCGCGGTGGTACTCGATCTTCAGACCGCCCGCCATGGCCTTCTCCAGCGGGAATTTCGGCAGCAGGCTGTCAATGGATACGCCGTCGGGGCTCAGGTTGTCGAGCTCGACGATGTCCCAGAACAGGGGCACGTGGAACATTGGCGGGGCCTGGTCGCCGTCGAGGTACTTGCGTTGGCGGTTGCCGGTGGCCACCGCGTACTTGCGTATATCCCGCCGCGTGACCAGCTCGCGCTGCGGTGGTGCGCTGCGCCCGATATTCGCCAGCAGTTCATCACTCAGCAGCGCGCTCATACCTTGCTTCCCCTCGACTCCCAGTAGGGCGCGCGCAGGGCGCGCTTGAGAATCTTCCCGGTCGGCGCCTTGGGCAGGCTGTCGACAAAATCCACAGAGCGGGGCTTCTGGTAGGAGGCGAGGTGTTGCGCAGCGGTGGCGATGATCTCCTGCTCGGTAGCGCGGGTGCCGGGCTTGAGCACCACTACGGCCTTGACCGCCTCGCCCCACTCATCGTCCGGTACACCGAATACTGCCGACTCGAGCACGGCCGGATGCTGGTGTATCGCCGCCTCCACCTGCGAGCTGTAGATATTTTCCCCACCGGAAATGATCATGTCCTTGGCGCGATCGACAATGAATATGTAGCCGTCCTGATCCCAGACCGCGATATCGCCGGTCCACATCCAACCGTCCCTCAGTGTCTCGGCAGTGATGTCGGGTCGGCGCCAGTAACCCACCATGTTGGCGTCAGACTGCACCAGGATCTCCCCGGGGGTTCTGCCATCCCTGGGCACGGTCCTGCCCTGGGGATCAACCAGCTTTACCGAGGTGACAAAACCCTCGCGGCCGCAGGATGCAAGCCGCTCGGGATGCTCGCCGCGCAGGGCCCTGATATGGTCCTCCTGTGACAGGAAAGTCATGGTCATACCCTCGGTCTGGCCATAGCCCTGGATCAAGGTGCATGGAAACGCATCGAGTGCGGCCGCGACCACCTGATGCGGCATCGGCCCGCCGCCATACTGGATGTTGCGCAGGCTGCTCAGATCGTAACTGTGGAAATTCTCCACCGCCATCATCCAGTTGAGCATCGTGGTGATCCCCAGAAACGCCGAGACGCGCTCCCGCTGAATCACCTCAAGAGCGAGTTTGGCATCGAAGTTGATGAGCACCACAGGGCAGCCATGGGCCTGGTAGTTCATGGCTAGCCCGACCGGGATATGGAACATCTGCCCGGTCAGCATGTATACATCGGTGGGGACGATACGCTCTGCCACCGTCTGGTTGAGCATACCCATATAGAGGGAGCGATGAGTATGCAAGGCACCTTTTGACTCTCCCGTGGTGCCGCCTGTATAGAGAATGAGAACCGGATCGTCATTCCCCACCAGCTCGGCGCCGGCCGGCTCCGCGTCGCCGGCGGTAGCCAGCAGCGACTCATAGCGCAGGTTACTGCCATCGCCGAATCCCAGCCAGTGTTCAACCTCCAGCGCCGCCTGCAACTCGGGCTGCAACGTGGAATACTCCCCAGACAGCACCACCACCCGAGGTTCCCCGTCCGCCAGGATTCGGACCATCTCCTGTACCCCGAGGCGCCAGTTGATAGGCTGGGCTATCAAGCCAACGCGGGCGCAGGCGTAGTAGACCTCCATGTATTCAATACAATTCCTGGCTATCACCGCCACCCGGTCGCCCTTGTGCAGGCCCAGACCGTCGATGAAACCGTTCGCAAGCCGACGCACCCGTAGATCCAGCTCGCCGTAGGTGATTCGTCGGTTGTTTGGCACGTCGATCAGTGCTTCCCGATCCGGATCAAGGCCGGCATATTTTGCGGGTATTCTGCCGATATTCACTTCTTTGCAGCCTAGTAGGTGGAGTCGAGGTCGAGGTGGCGAGAACGCAGGCGCCAGCTACCGCCTTCTTCAACAACGGTATCGCGATAGATACCGGTCGCCAGCAGGGACGCCACACCGCCCTGCGTGGACAGGAGGGTCAGGTTGGAAATCACTACGGGTTGTTCCCCGGAAGACTCGAAAAAAATATTGGACACCACATGGCGCCGAACATCGGTCTGTTCCGCCATCGAGTTTTTCATCAGCTGCAAGATGGCATCGCGACCCTCGAACGGGCCGATAAGCCCCCCCCCGGCAATGCGCATGCTCATCACCGCATCTATGTCGAAGCAACTCTCCAACAGGTCCAGATCGCGTTGATCATAGGCATAGGCGGCTTTGCCGAGGAGTTCATGGATGGCCAGTTTGCGTTCCAGTGACAAGTTCATGCCTGCACCTCCATGCCCAGCACATCCAGCGTTCCGCGCCAGGCCAGCGAGCCGCCATCGATGGTCCACACGGCGCCATTGACGAACTGTGATTCGGGGCTGGCCAGGAAGCATACCAACTCTGCGACATCCGACGGCTGTCCCATGCGCGGTACGAGGTGAGTCTGGGTCATGGTGTTAAGCATTGCGCGCGGGTCGGGGGCAGCTGCCAGGAACTTGTCCACGATCTGCGTATGAATCGAGCCGGGGCAATAGCAATTGACCCGGATGCCATCAGGTGCCAGGTCGACCGCCAGCATCCTGGTCAACTGCATGACCGCCCCCTTGCTTGCGCCATAGGCCTGGCACTGGGGGTAACCGGCAAGAGAGCTGGTGGAACCGGCGTTGATAATGGACGCGTGTTTGCTCTCGCGCAGGTAGGGCAGTGCATACTTGGAGCACAGCCAAACACCCGTGATGTTGACGCCGAGGACTTTCTCGAAGGTCTGCCTGCTCATGCTCTCAAGCGTTAGCTCGGAACTGATCATACTCTCGTGAATTCCGGCGTTGTTGTGGAGAATGTCGATGCCGCCAAACGCCTCGGCCGCGGTTTTCATCAGGTTGGCGACCTGGACTTCGTCGGTGACGTCGCAGTGGCAGTAAACTGCCTCACCTCCGGCGGACGCTATTTCCTCGACTACCTGGCGGCCCTGTGCGTCGTTCATATCCGACACCACGACCCTGGCGCCGCGGCTGGCAGCGAGCCTGGCAGTACCTGCGCCAATTCCTGCAGCGGAGCCTGTGATTACAAAGCGCAAGCCTGAGATACCCATGCCACACCTCTCTTCTGATTTTATGCGATGATAGTAAACGTGTTTTGAATCCAATTCAAGAAATTGCTGCAACTCGTTCATGATTTATGGCATAGTCAGGCGGGTTCGCTTCAATCGGAGATCGCATCCATGGCAAAAGCCCGCCTGAAGAAGGCCCCCGCCAGTGCGCTCGAAAAGCCGGACTCTCGCGGGGATCAGCGTCGCAAACGCATATTCAAGTCACTGCACGATTGCATCCTCGACAAGGGTTACGTGAAAACGACCCTGGCAGACGTTGCCGAGGGGGCAGACATGTCAGCCAGTCACCTGCTCTATTATTTCAGGGGCAAGGAGGCAATTCTTGAGCAGTATTTCGAGCGGGTGTCCGAGCGTTTTCTGGCTCGCATAGAGAGCTTCAGCCAGCAACCTTCCCGTGAGCAGATCCAGTCACTGGCCGATTTCTGGTTCAAGGGAGGGGCCAGTACACGCAAAGAGATCGGCTTCATGCTCGAGTGCTTCGGCACGGCAGTAAACGATCCTGTGCTGCAACACACCAAGGCTGACTTCGATAAGCGCTGCAAGGCTCATCTGGCTGAGATATTCCGAAGAGCGCCCGCCATCGCCATCGGCAGCCCGAAAGACGCCGCAGAGCTATCCTACTCGGTAATGATCGGGTTGCGCTCGGCAGTCTACTTTGATGACGACATCGATCTGGCGGATGCACATCGCCTGTTTATCCGCAGCATGCTGGTGATGTGCGGCCTCGAGTGATTCAGCGCAGCCGAGGCAGGACTTCTTCAGCAATGTAGCGCAGTCGTCGATTCCCGGACGCTACACTCTCTCCCGGAAACTGTGCCCAAAAGTGTATGTCTGCAATCGCGGGGTAATCGTGCATCAGCTTGCGCAGTTCCCGAACCGCCGTCTCGGCGTCCCATAGCTGATAAAGGCCATTCTCAATGGCAGCTCTGGCGCTCTCGAACAGTGGCGTTTCAGCTGGCGGGCCGAAAGCACCCCACTTGATATACTCGTTGGCCTGATAGAGAACATGCTCACCCACCCGCGCCGCTTCTGCCTCGGGATCCTCGGCAATGATCGCCCAGCACCCAAGTATAATGCTGCCATGGTCAATCGACTTGCCGACTTTAACCAGTGATTCCATGTAGGTGTCGATACCCAGCCCACCGGTACACAGGAAGCCGTCTGCCAGCCGAGCGGCCCGCTCGATTGCCGGTGGCGCCATTCCGCCCAATAGAATCGCCGGTTTGTGCTCCGGCACCGGCGTTACACACAGATCGCCCACCGCGAAACGTTTGCCGGAAAAGTTCACTGGCGCGCCAGACCAGGATCTTCGCAGTATCTCTATCCCCTCCTCCACCAGACTGGGACGATGCGAGAGCTGTCGTCCGAACTGGTCGAACTCAAGCTGCCGGTACCCGATGCCGACACCCAGGTCGAAGCGTCCGCCGGTAACCAACGACAGGGTGGCCGCGTCCTCGGCAACGCGCACAGGATCGTGCAGCGGCAGCAGCATCAGATTGGTACCCAGGCGCATGCGGCTGGTGCGTGCACCGATGGCACCGGCCAGCAGCAGCGGAGAGGGCGTATAACCGTCATCACAGAAATGGTGTTCCGTGAGCCAGCAGGAATCGAAGCCCAGCGCCTCGGCCTCGGCTATCTGCTGCAGGCGCTCGGCATAAAATTTCTCAAACGGCATGCGCCACTGCTGTGGATTGCGAAAGTCGTACCACAGGCCGAAATTTACCTTGTTTGTCATCTTGGTCCTATCCAGGGTGGGTGTCAGAGGCAATCGCCAAGGAACTTGATCAAGTCAGCGTTATACCTTGCGGTCTCGTCAATAAACGGGGCGTGTCCTGCATTTTCATACTCGATGATGCGGGCAGCCGCATTGAAGGTGCTGACTGATCGGCAGATCTGGGGATCGACCACCGCATCCTTGCCGCCCACAAAGCTCAATATGGGAATCCGCAGCGAAGACAGCACACTGCGCTGGTCCAGCGGCCCCAGCTCGGCCAGGGTTGTTGCGGCCTGGGGGGACGCCTGCATGAACATCTGCCACATCCAGCTGACAACCCGGTCACTCACTGCGGAGGCACACACACCCTGGGAGAGCGCCGCCAAAAAATTAACCCGGTCGGCTCCCATCGCCGCCAGGGTGTCCGCCAGGGCCTGATCGGTACCTCCGTGGGGAAAGTCGCTCTTTTGCAGGTATACCGGCGTCGCGCCACAGGTCAGAACGAGACCGGCACAGCGTTGCCCCAGCCTTTCAGCCGCGGCCACCGCGACGGCCCCACCCAGGGACCAGCCGTTGAGCACCACCCGGTTCAGTCCGAGGGCGTCCACCAACCCCACCACATCACCGGCGATGGCATCGATCCCCATGTCAGCAAAATCCTTGTCGGAGGATCCGCAGCCACGGTGATCAAGGGCGACTACCCGGTACCCCGCCTTGAGCAGCGCCTGGAGAGAGTAGTCCCAGGCGCGCAGGCCCATGCCCCAGCCGTGAACAAGGATCACGGCACTGTCACCGCGACCATAGCTCTCGTAGTAAATCCTGCCGTCGTTCTCCCTTTCCAGGTATGCCATTGTCAGGTTGCTCCCTTGCTCAGAAGTTTTATCGTGTTGGAGTCGTAGTCGTCAAACAGCGCGTCCAGATCGAGCGCCTCCGCCTTTACAAGCCACTGGTAGACGGTGCCGAATATGAATGAGCAGTACTGAACGGCAAACTGCTCGGGACTGATCCTCGGGTCAATTTCTCCGCTGGCAATGCCCTGGCGCAGCCATTTCGCCGCATCCTTGCGATAGACATCGTGGTGATCCGCCAGCCTGCTTCTGATGGTGGATTCGTGACCCAATGACTCGTACCACAGGACGTACATCGCTCGCATATAGTTCGATTCAAGCTTGAGAAAATCCCTGAGCGCACGTGCCGCCGCCCGCAATGCTGCTATGCCGACCTGCCCGGCAACGTGGCTTTGAAGGTGGGCCTTCCAGCGCCTGTCGAATCGGGTGAAGAGTTCATCGAGCAGATTCTCCTTGGAGCCGAAGCGGTAATTTGCCAAACCGCGGCTGTAACCGGCCAACTCGCCAATCTCCTTGAGCGTGGTTTTCTGGGTTCCGCGCTCGTTAATCAGGCTGATGGCCGCATCGAACATGCGCTGGTCAGAGAGCGCTGTCCGCTCCGCCTGGGTCCTGCGCTTGCGATCCTTGGCCTCTGGCTGGGACTGCTTTTCCAACAGGGATTCTTCGCGCGCTGCATTTCGCCTGCCTGCCACCGCTATCTCCTGTACTCGACTTGCAGCTCACCCGTATCGCGCATGTCCCGCAGGCGCTTCTTGTCGAGCTTGCCGACACTGGTCTTGGGAATGTCCGCGGCAAAGGCCCAATATTCGGGAATCCAGAACTTCGCAACCCTGTCCTTCAAAAACTCTCGCAGATCCTGCGCAGCCAGCGCGTCATCGTTGCGCACCACGATTGCCAGGGGCCGCTCCTGCCAGCGTTCGTCTGGAATGGCTATAACGGCCGCCTCTACCACGCCAGGGTGAGCCACCAGGTTATTCTCGAGATCGACGGAGGAGATCCATTCACCGCCGGATTTGATCACATCCTTGGTTCGGTCGGTGAGCTGCACGTAGTGGCGTGCGTCGATGTGCCCGACATCACCGGTGCGTAGCCAGCCATCCGCAGTGAATGAATCCGGCGCCTCATCGCGGTAGTAGGAGCCGGTAATCCAGGGTCCGCGAAGCTGCAGTTCGCCTACTGACTGTCCGTCATGGGGCAGGTCGCGGCCGCTGTCATCCACCACCCGCACCTGTACCCCGGGCACCGGCCTACCGCTCTTGGCGCGCCAGGGAGTTTCTCCACCAGAGCCAGGATCCCTCGGCGGATGCGACAGCGCGCACATCGGGCTCGTCTCGGTCATACCCCAGCCCTGCAGGACTGGAACCCCCCACCGGCTGCGGGCCGCTTCGATCATTGCCGGAGGCACCGCGGAGCCGCCGCAGACGATCATGCGGAAGCTGCCCATATCCAACCCTTGCTGCTCACCCGCGCGCAGCAGATCACCGAGAATGGTCGGCACCATGGCGGTGATCGTCGGGCGCTCGGCGGTGATCATTTTCACCAGGCCATCGAGTTGGAGGTGCGGCCCGGGCATTACAATATCACTGCCGCTGAACCAGCCGCTGTAAGGAAGACCCCAGGCATTGGCATGAAACATCGAAGGCAACAGCAGGATGCGATCGTGTTCACTCACGCCAAAAGTATCAGTAGCCCGCGAAGCCAGCGAGTGAACGAAGGTCGTGCGGTGACTGTACACCACACCCTTGGGGTTGCCTGTCGTGCCGCTGGTGTAGCAGATCGCGGCCGCCGACGTCTCATCCAGTAAAGGCCAGTCGAAATAGGGCTCCTGCTGCGAAGTCAGCTCAGCATAATC
>JBFZEF010000266.1:0-10598 GCA_041307045.1 Halioglobus sp. | reverse complement strand
TGGCGCTACTGCCTGTGGCTGCGCCAGAACGAGATGACCCTGGGCTGCAGTTCCATCCAGGTGGCGCAGCTGGGGCAGCGCCTGGCCGCCGGCGAGGCGCTCTTCGGCTGAGGCCAGCGCCGGCAATTTTTGCGCAAAAAAAACTTCGAAAGATCCGCTCCGGGGAGATTTCCTGCGGGGCGCACTGCGTTACACTGGCGCCGCCATGAATGTCCCCCGCCACAATCGCTGCAACGCCCTCCTGCTGTCACTGCTGTGCCTGGTGCTGACCGCCTGTTCCAGCCCGCCCCAGAGCAGCCGCGCCGTCGTCAACCAGACCGACAGGGCCGTGAATTTCAGCGGCTTCTGGGAACTGGATTACAGCCAGAGCGATAACATCCAGGCGAACCTCAATGCCCTGGTGCGGGATGTGCGCCAGCAGAGCCAGCAGCGAGCCCAGGGCACCGGTGTGTACCAACAGGCCGGCCCCGGAATGATCATCGGCGGCCCCGGGGACACCAACAGCGGTGCCTCGATCATTGGCCTTGCCCAGATGGCGGACCTGGTGACCCAGTCGCAGTTGCTGGAGGTCACCCAGGACGAGTACAAGATCAGGGTCAAGCGCGAGGGGGACTACGCCCTCAGCTGCGAGTTTTACCCGGGCCAGTACCATACGGTGGAGACGCCGCTGGGCCGGGAGATCTGCGGCTGGGAACAGCACCAGCTTGTCTTCAAGACAATGCTCCCGGAAGGGCTCACCATCCAGCAGGTCCTGAGTCTGGCGCCCGATGGCCAGCGGCTCAACATCGCCACCACCGTGATATCTGACCGGGTCACCGCGCCTTTCACCGTGAACCGCGTTTACGTGCAGTACGTGCCCCAGGACGATGGCTACAGCTGCAAGATGACAATTTCCAAGGGCAGGGTATGCACTACGGAGAAATCCCGGTGAGCTGGCGAGTCGCTACATTTCTCTCCCTGTGTTGCCTGCTCGCCGCGCCGGCCCGGGCCCAATCGCTGATCGCGGATCCCGCCCTCGCCGTGACGCCGGTGGGCAGTGTCACCCTGCGGGTTGCACAGTCCCCCCGGGAGGAGGACATGCTGGATGTGGGCCTGGTCATCTTCGACCCCGGTATCCCCGTCGATCAATCCAGCCACAGCAAGCTGGGCATCTTCCCCGAGATCCGCAAGGCCGAGGCCCAGTTCATGCCCGTGTTGCTGCGCCAGGTGCTGCTGGCTTCCAACGCCTGGGGCGTGGTGCGCGTGCTGCCGGATGAGCAGGTGTCCACCGAATTAATGGTGACCGGGAAGATCCGGGTCTCCAATGGCAGCGAACTGGTCCTGCAGGTCACGGCCAGGGATGCTACCGGCCGCGTATGGCTGGACCAAATCTACCGGGATGTCGCCACGGCGGCGGACTATCCGGGCAGCGAGGGCGGCGATCCCTATATCGATCTCTACCGGCAGATAGCCAACGACCTGCTGGCCTTCCGCCAGGGGCTGGAGCCGCGCCAGCTGCAGGCGATCCGGCAGGTGGCCCTGTTGCGCTATGCCGCGAGCCTGTCCGAGGAGGCATTCGGCAGCTATCTGCAGCAGGACGCGGCGGGCATTTACACGGCGGTGCGCCTGCCTGCCGAGGGTGACCCGATGCTCGCCAGGGTGGAGCGCATTCGCAACCAGGAGCACCTTTTCGTCGACACGGTGGATGAGCAGTACGTGAGCATCTACGAGGAAATGGCACCGACCTACACCCTGTGGCGCCAGTACGGGCGTGAGCAGGCCCTGTACCAGCAGGATTATGAGGCCCGGGCCCAGAGCCGGGACCGCATCGGCCGGCGCGGGACGTTCCCTGCCATGGAGCAAACCTACAGCATCTACCGGCAGATCAAGATCCAGGAGCAGGACCTCGACGACATGTCACAGGGCTTCAATAACGAGGTGACCCCCACCGTGATGGAAACCAGCGGCAGGGTGTTTCGGCTCAGCGGCACCCTGGAGTCGCAGTACAATGAATGGCGCGGCATCCTGCGGGATATCTTCGCGCTCGAGACGGGTACACCCGCGGGCTCGTGATATCTGCGGGCGCACACCCGCCGCGGCGCTTTGCGCCTTACCCACACACTGATTAATGGGCTATGCTTCGACTATGGCTAAAAAAGACAAGGCACAGGAACAGGAATCGCTGTTGGGCTCGGTGCGGCGCCTGACCGGCCAGGTGGCCGGCGGCACCCTGGGGCTGGCGCGCAACACGGCGGCCATGACCGCCATGTTTGGCGAGAACTGGCTGCGTTCCACCGTGCTCAACCAGCTGGAGCCGGAGCGCCTGGAGGCGATGGCCGAAGCCGGTCACTTCCTGCGCGACGCCCGGGAAACGGCGGGTATGTCGCTCAAGGACCTGGCTGAGAGCCTGGGCCTGGCGGACAAGACCATGCTGGAGGATATCGAAAGCGGGCAGACCATCATGCCGCTGGAAGTCATGTTGCGCAGCGCTTCCCTGCTGGCCCGGCACGACCCGATACCCTTCCTGATCAAATTCATGCGCACCTACAACCCGGCTCTGGAAAAAACGCTGGAACAGTGGGGCGTGCTGGCGCTGCCCAAGCAATACGAGCGCGAGCGACGTTTCATCAACCTCTACCGCCAGCACGACGTGCTGCGCGGCTTCAGCGACGCCGAGTACGAACGCTTCATCCACTACATGCAGAGTTCCATCCACCTGGTGCTCGATGTCATGCAGTCGGAGAAAGCCGCCCGCCTTGGCAAGGCTGCCGCGCCGGCCGATAAGGCGGACAAGGCCAGGACCGCCCCGAAGAAAGCGCCTCCTCGCAAGCGCAAGCGCGCCCCGGCGGCAGCCAGGCGTCCGCGTTCCTGAGCGGGTTCGCGCAGGATCAGTGGTTCGCCGCCTGTCCCAAGAGTCTAGAGACCCTGCTGGCGGCGGAGCTGACGGCACTCGGCGCCAGCGCCACCCGGGAGACGGTGGCGGGAGTGTATTTCACCGGCCCGGTCGCTCTGGCCTATCGCGCCTGCCTGTGGTCGCGCCTCGCCAACCGCGTGCTGTTGCCCGTTGCCAGGCTGGAGGCGGCTGACAGCGACACCCTCTATCGGCAACTCAAGGCAGTGGACTGGGGCGCGCTGTTCGGTCCCGACCAGAGCTTCGCCATCGACTTCTCCGGCGAAAATCCCCAGATCCGCAATACCCAATTCGGCGCCCAGCGCAGCAAGGACGCGGTAGTCGACTGGTTCGCCGAGAAGACGGGTCGACGACCCCCGGTGGCGCGCAAGGATCCCGCTATCCGTCTCAATATACGCCTCAGCGGCGAGCAGGCGGTGTTGTCCCTCGATTTCTCCGGCGGCAGCCTGCACCAGCGCGGTTACCGCCTGGACGGTGGCGCCGCGCCACTCAAGGAAAACCTGGCGGCGGCGATCCTGCTGCGGGCGGACTGGCCCGGTATCGCCGCTCGCGGTGGCGCCCTGATCGACCCCATGTGCGGCTCCGGCACGCTGCTGCTGGAGGGCGCCATGATGGCCGCGGACATCGCGCCGGGCCTGGGTCGGTCGCGCTTCGGTTTCGAACACTGGCGCGGGCACAACGAAGCCCAGTGGCGCGCCATCCTGGCGGATGCCCGGGGCAGGGCGGAACGGGGCCGGGCCAGCACCCTGCCGCAGATTCGCGGTTTCGACGCCGACCCGCGGATCATCCGCACGGCCCAGGAAAATATCGCGAGGATCGGCCTGGAGCACGTGGTGCGAGTCAGCGCCAGGCCCCTGGCGGAACTCACCCGGCCGAGCCACGTGCCCCTGCCCCTGGGGCTGCTGGTCTGCAACCCGCCCTATGGCGAACGCCTCGGCGAAAAGGAAAGCCTGCGCCCGCTCTACAACCAGCTGGGTGAAGTGATGGCGCGGGAGTTCAGTGGCTGGAGTGCGGCTGTCTTTACTTCTGATCTCGAACTGGGACGGGCCATAGGGCTGCGCAGTCACAAGCGCTATGCGTTCTGGAACGGCGCACTGGCTGCACACCTGCTGCTGTTCGACCTGGTCGAAAACCAGTGGCGCCCCCTGCCGGAACAAGGACCCGGGGCCGGGGCCGGGGCTGCGGCAGCATCGCCCGCGGGCGAGGTGGCCCAGTTGTCCGAGGGCGCGCTCATGTTCGCCAACCGTATCCGCAAGAATCGCAAGCGCCTGTCGTCCTGGCTCAAGCGCGAGCAGGTGCAGTGCTACCGGCTCTACGACGCGGACATGCCCGAGTATGCGGTGGCGGTGGATATCTACGGGGAGCGCGCCTGCGTCGCCGAGTACCAGGCGCCCCAGGGCGTGGATCCCGCTGCCGCCGCGCGCCGGCTGCAGGAAGTGCAGGCGGCCCTGCCGGCGGCACTGGGCTTGCCGGTCGAGGCGATTGTCTACAAGCAGCGCCGGCGCCAGCGCGGCACGGCGCAGTATGAAAAGCAGGACAACCGGGGCGAGCTGGTGAGTGTGCGCGAGGGGCCTGCCAGGCTGCTGGTCAATCTGCAGGACTACCTCGACACGGGCCTGTTCCTGGATCACCGGCCCCTGCGCCGGCGCCTGGGGGCCGAGGCCGCTGGCAGGGACTTCCTCAACCTGTTCTGCTACACCGGGTCGGCGACCGTGCACGCGGCCCTGGGTGGCGCCCGCTCGACCACGAGTGTGGACCTGTCAAACACCTACCTCGCCTGGTTGCGCAGGAACCTGGTCCACAATGGGCTCGATGAAGCCAGCAATACCCTGGTGAGGGCCAACTGCCTGGAGTGGCTGCAGCAGGCACAGGGGCGTTATGACCTGGTGCTGCTGGATCCGCCGTCCTTTTCCAACTCCACGGCGATGACCACCAGTTTCGATATCCAGCGGGACCAGGTCGAGTTGCTGCGCTCGGCAATGAAGGTGCTGCGCCCGGGAGGCCAGCTCTACTTCTCCAATAACCGGCGTGGCTTCAAACTTGACCCTGCCATCGCGGCCGAGTTCCGCTGCGAGGATATCACCCGATCCACCCTGGACCCTGACTTCCAGCGCAACCCGAAGATCCACTGTTGCTGGTCGATCCGCCATCGCGACGGGGACTGAGTGCGCGGCAGACGCGCCGGGCGGCGGGCGCCTGCCCCGCTACTCACCAGTGCAACCATCGTGGAATCGTGGCTTGGCCGGTAAGTGGCTGCCAACCGTGGGCCGCGAAATATATCCACATTTTGCGGCAAGTCCCTTTTTTTACAGTGTCTACGCGCAGGGGTGCGCTAAAAACACTGGAAAAAATACCTAAGTCATTGATTAAGTATTATTAAAACGGGTTTCGTGTTCGCCGGTAGGCCGGGCCGAACCGCTGTCACGCGATGAGCAAAAAGCCCGGCCTGGAAGTCTGTCCCCACAGTTATCCACAGGGCCGCCTGTGGATAACTATTGCGGATCTGCCAGCTTCAGCAGTTGCTTGCCCGAATTTCGACCGTCGAACAGGCGCTGCAATGTCGCCGGTATGTTCTCGAAGCCCTCCTGGATATCCTCCCGCCAGGCAAGTTCCCCCGCACCGACCCATTGGGTCAGGTCGGCGAGGGCCTCACCGACGCGCGCCAGGTAGTCGATGACGATAAAACCCTGCATCCGCACCCGCCGGGTCACCAGCAGCATCAGGTTGTTCGGACCGGGGCGGGGCGTCGTATCGTTGTAGGACGATATCCCGCCGCACAGGACAATGCGCCCGAAGTTCGCCATGTGGTTGATGGCGGCTTCCAGGGTGTCGCCACCCACGTTGTCAAAAAAGATATTCACGCCACCGGGGCAGAGTTCG
The DNA here is from genome assembly GCA_041307045.1 of Halioglobus sp. Taxonomy (GTDB): domain Bacteria; phylum Pseudomonadota; class Gammaproteobacteria; order Pseudomonadales; family Halieaceae; genus JARRPM01. The sequence goes on along the minus strand of JBFZEF010000266.1, from coordinate 4,828 downwards.
CCGATGCGCCGGTTGAGGTTCTCGTGCTTGTAGTCGATAACGGCGTCCAGCTTGCAGGTATCGGCCAGCCACTGGCACTTCTGCGCGCCCCCGGCTATGCCGACGACGCGACAGCCCTTGAGCCGGGCGATCTGCGCCACCACCGAGCCGGTAGCACCGGCGGCGCCGGAGACCAGCACGGTTTCACCCGCCTGCGGCTGGCCCACATCCAGCAGGCCAAAGTAGGCGGTGAGGCTGGTGAGTCCGAAGATGCCTAGGGCGAGGGCGGGTGACACGCCGGCCGGCAGCGCGGTCGGTGGGAACATTCCGGCAGGGTCGCCGATGCTGTATTCCTGCCAGTTGAGCAATCCCTGCACCAGGGTGCCGCGCGGCAGTTGCGGATTATCGGATTGCACCACCTGGCCAACCCCACTGGCGCGCATGGGCGCGCCGATGGCAACCGGGGGCAGGTAGCTGGGCTCATCCATCACCCAGCCGCGCATCGCCGGGTCGAAGCCGAGCATCAGTGTCTTGACCAGTACCTGGCCGGCGGCGAGGTCCGGAGTCGGCAGCGGGGACTGCACCAGTTCAAAATGCTCCGGCCCCAGCATGCCGACGGGACGCGACTTCAATAACCACTGCCTGTTTACGCTGGTCACGCTGTTATCCCCCGCAACTTTTTCATACATTCCGGACCTGTTAGATGGCCTCGTATTACAGCAGGAATCCTGGCGGGTGGCCAGCAGCGCCACATGACATGACCGGTTCGCTGTGGTCCAATCGTGCCGGATTGCACCAGCGCCGGAAAACCATGAAGTCACTGCTAATCGCCTATCACAGCCAGAGCGGCGCGTGTGCGCAACTGGCTCACGCCGCCTGGCGCGGCGCCCGCGCGGAGTCAGGCGTTGCGGTCGTGGTGCGCAGGGTATGGGACGCCGGTGTGGAAGACCTGCAGGCTTGCCAGGGCCTGCTGCTGGTGGCGGCGGAGAACAGTGGCAGCAGCAGTGGCGGCATGAAGGATTTCCTGGATCGCACGTTTTATCCCGCCATCGCGCGGGGGCTGGTACTGCCCTACGCGCTGTTGATCAGCGCCGGCAATGACGGTCGGGGTGCCGCCCGCCAGCTGCAGCGTATCCTGTCAGGCTATCCGTTTTCCGAAGCGACGGAACCCGTGATAGTGCGGGGCGAGGTAACCCAGGCGCAGCTGCGTGCGAGCGAGGAGCTCGGGGCGGCCTTTGCCGCCGGAATTGTAATGGGCATTTTCTAATCCAGCAGGATACGCGTATGAGTGACACAACCGTGCAGCAGGTGCCGGAGGGGTTCCTCCCGATGCCTTCCGGGCTCGGCTTTACCGATAACCTGCAGCCGAGTTATCGCCGCATCCAGGGCGACTCGGTCAGCTTCGGCCTGGTGGTGCAGCAGCATCACGGCAACCTGATGGGCATCTGCCACGGCGGTGTGCTGATGACCCTGGCCGATATCGCCGCCGCCAACGGCGTCAATGTCGCTCGCGGCGTGCTGGCAGGCAGCCCCACCATCAACCTGGCAGTCGATTTCATCGCTGCCGCCCGCATCGGCCAGTGGATACAGGCGGATGTACACCTGGTGACGGTCAAGCGTCGCTTCGGCTTCTGTAGCGGAGCGATCGTCAACAGTGACGGCCTGGTGGCCAGGTTCAACGGCACGTTCTACCTGCCGGACCACCAGGGCATGGTCAAACCCGGGGCGATTGGGGACGGGTCGCCGGGTTTCCTGGGCGAGTAACGGGCGCGCCGCTCAGGCGGCCGTATCCGCCGCGGCCACTACCACTTCGATGAAAGCGCCGGCGGCCCGGGACAGGCTGCGGCCCCTGTGGTAGACGATGCCGAGGTTGCGCTCGATGCTGGTACCGCTGAGGTGCAGCAGCGCCAGGGTCTCGTCGCGCATGCTGCGGGGCAACACGGTCCAGCCCAGCCCTACTGAGGCCATCATGCGGATCGTCTCCAGGTAGTTGGTCGCCATGGACACCTGCAGCCTGAGCTGGTGTCGGTCGAACAGGCCGGCGACGATCTGGCCGGTGTAGGTGTTGAGCCCGGGCAGTATCGCCGGATGCAGCGCCAGGGTTTGCAGGTCCAGGGCCGGATGCCGTGCCAGCGGGTGATGCCGCGCCACCATGAAATCCAGCGGATCCCGCCATACCGTTCGCGTTACCAAGCTTCGCTCGCTGACCGGCGCCAGGGTAACGATGGCCAGTTCGACCTTGCCCTGCATGATCAGCTCATAGGCCTGCTCGGAGTCCATGAAGTCGATGTCGATGTGCACTGCCGGGAAGGCCCTGCTGAATTCGCTGAGCACCGGGGGCAGCCGGTGCAGGCCGATGTGGTGGCTGGTGGCCAGGCGCAGCTGGCCCGCGACCGCGCCCGCCAGGTCACGCACTGACTGCCGAGCCGCCTCGAGTTCCCGCTGTACCGCCCGGGCGTGGGGCAGCAGGGCGGTGCCCGCTTCCGTGAGGCTGGTATTGCGGCCGATGCGATCGAACAGGGTTGCACCCAACTGCTCTTCCAGCAGGGCGATACGCTTGCTGACGGCGGGTTGGGTGAGATGCAACTTTTCCGCCGCCAGCGAGAAGGAGCCGGTCTCCGCCACCAGCAGGAACGCCCTGAGATTCTGGATGTCCACCTAGTGATTCCCAATTGGAATACGATATATAAAAATAATAAATTTGAGTTATCGAAATGGCAAGCCCATAATTTCGCCGTCAAGCGCCTGGTTATCCTATTTTTCTTCCCTCGGAGCTCAGTCCCATGGCCGGACAGACCTTATATGACAAGTTATGGCACAACCATGTCGTCGTGCAGCGCGATGACGGCAGCGCCCTCATTTACATAGATCGTCACCTGATCCACGAGGTCACCTCACCCCAGGCGTTCGAGGGGCTGCGCCTGGCCGGTCGACCCCTGTGGCGGCGGGATGCCAACCTGGCGGTGCCGGACCACAATGTCCCCACAGAACAGGTGGAGCGCAGCGGCGGTGTCGCGGCCATTGCCGACCCGGTATCCAGGCTGCAGGTGCAGACCCTCGACGACAACTGCCGGGACTTCGACATCGTCGAGTTCGAAATCAATGACCGCCGCCAGGGTATCGTCCACGTGGTGGGGCCCGAGCAGGGGGCAACCCTGCCGGGCATGACCGTGGTCTGCGGGGATTCCCACACCTCCACCCACGGCGCCCTTGGCGCCCTGGCTCATGGCATAGGCACCTCGGAGGTGGAGCACGTATTGGCCACCCAGTGCCTGATCCAGCAGAAAATGAGAAATATGCTGGTGCGCATCGACGGCGCCCTGCAGACCGGGGTGACGGCCAAGGACGTGGTGCTGGCCGTGATCGGCAGGATCGGCACCGCCGGCGGCAGCGGCTATGCGATCGAGTTTGGCGGGGAGGTCGTACGCGCCATGAGCATGGAGGGCCGTATGACCATGTGCAATATGTCTATCGAGGCCGGGGCGCGCATGGGCATGGTGGCGGTGGATGACACCACTCTGGACTACGTCAAGGGCCGCACCTATGCGCCCAAGGGCGCCCTGTGGGAGCAGGCGGTGGCTGCCTGGCGGGATCTTCACAGCGATCCCGACGCCCACTTCGACCACGTGGTGGAGTTGCGCGGCGAGGAGATCAGGCCGCAGGTCACCTGGGGCACGTCCCCGGAGATGGTGCTGCCCATTGATGGCCACCTGCCGGACCCGGCCCGGATCGACAACCCCACCAGGCGCAAGGCGGTGGAGCGTGCCCTTGAATACATGGGCCTGCAGGCCGGTATGGCCGTGACGGCCATCAGGCCGGACCGGGTCTTCATCGGATCCTGTACCAACTCACGGATCGAGGACCTGCGCTCCGCGGCTGCGGTCGTAAAGGGCAGGCGGGTGGCGAGCTCCATCAAACAGGCCCTGGTGGTGCCCGGCTCCGGCGAGGTCAAAAGGCAGGCCGAGGCCGAGGGGCTGGACCAGGTGTTCCTGGCCGCCGGCATGGAATGGCGCGAGCCCGGTTGTTCCATGTGCCTGGCGATGAATGCGGACAAACTCGGGCCGGGTGAGCATTGCGCCTCCACTTCCAACCGCAATTTCGAGGGCCGCCAGGGTTTCGGCGGCAGGACCCACCTGGTCAGCCCGGCCATGGCCGCGGCCGCAGCGATCGCAGGCCACTTTGTCGACGTGCGTAACTGGTAACGGGAGCAGCCTATGAAAAGTTTTGTCAGTGAGCGGTGCCTGGTTGCGCCGATGGACCGGGCCAATGTGGATACGGACCTGATCATTCCCAAGCAGTTCCTGAAATCGATCAGGCGCAGCGGCTTCGGCCCCCACCTGTTCGACGAGCTGCGCTACCTGGATGAGGGCTATCCTGGCCAGGATTGCAGCAGCCGGCCGCTCAATCCCGATTTCCCGCTCAACCAGGCGCGCTACCGCGGGGCCGGCATCCTGCTGGCCCGGGAGAACTTCGGCTGCGGCTCCAGCCGCGAACATGCGCCCTGGGCCCTCGAGGACTACGGCTTTCGCTGCATCATTGCCCCCAGCTATGCCGATATTTTCTACAACAACTGCTTCAAGAACGGGATTCTGCCGATCGCACTGGATGCGGCAATCGTCGATACCCTGTTCGCGCAGCTGTATGCCACCGAGGGTTACGCGCTGACGGTGGACCTGCAGGCGCAGCAGGTCACTACCCCGGCTGGCCAGGTGTACGCATTCGAAGTGGATGAATTCCGCCGCCACTGCCTGCTGAAGGGGCTGGATGACATCGGCCTGACCCTGGAGCAGGGGGATGCAATCCGCGCCTATGAGCAGGCTGCCCGGGCCCGCTCGCCCTGGCTGTTCGA
>JBFZEF010000264.1:0-12641 GCA_041307045.1 Halioglobus sp. | reverse complement strand
CGGCGGGCTGAATACATCAAGCTGGGCCTCGCAGTGGCGGTCGCCGTCGTGTTGGTACTGACGCTCACCGGCCGCATGCACTGGCTCGGCGTTGTCGCCACTGGCCTGCTGGTGGCCCTGCGCCAGCTGTTTCCCGTCCTGATCCGCCTGTTCCCGCTACTCGCCGCCCGGCGCGCCCTGGGCCAGGGGGCGCCCTCCCAGGCCCAGACCTCCACTGTCGAGACCGCCCTGCTGCGCATGCAACTGGCCCACGACAGCGGCGATCTTCAGGGGGAGGTGCTGGGCGGCAGCTTCGCCGGCTGGCGCCTGGCCGATATGGACCGGCAACAGCTGGAGGCGCTTCTGGCCTACTGCCAGCGCGAGGACGCCCAATCCGCCCGCCTGCTGGACAGCTACCTGCAACAGCGATTCCCGGGTGAGACATTCGGCCAGCAGCAGGCCCCCGGTGGCGACAATGGGGGCATGAACCGCCATGAGGCCCTCGCGATCCTCGGCCTGGCCGAGGATGCCGGCCGGGAAGACATCGTGGCGGCGCACCGCAAATTGATCCAGAAACTGCACCCCGACCGGGGTGGCAACGACTACCTTGCCGCCAAGATCAACCAGGCCAAGGATGTGCTGCTGGGATGACGACCGGCGCCATGCGCACGACGCAACGCGCCGACTGGAACAGGCGCGGATAAATGCTTAAACTTGCGCCCACGCAACGCCGGACAGCATTATCGCCATGACTGAAGTATTCGTAATCCGCAACCAGCTTGGACACTACTGGGGCAAAGGCAAGGCCTGGGTGGACGGCTCCCAGCCGCGCCATGTGCAGCGCTGCAAGCACCGCGACGAGGCGGTGAACACCCTGTTTGAGCTGAGCTCAAAGGACGTCGAGTTGCGCGGGGAGGTGCTTGCCGCCGAGCTGAGCGACCGCGGCGAACCGGTCGTGGAGCCCAGCCAGATTCCGCTGCCCATGGAGCCAGAGGACGCCGCTGTTGAGGAACCCGCGGAGCCGGTGGCCTGAGCGTCGCCCCCGACCGTTTCGCCACTTGAAAAAACTGGCGACGGCCCCATACTCCGACCAGGCTAACGGCGAAAATTCGCAGCTGGCGCAGTTCGAATCCATTTCCGACACCGAGGCAAGTCCCGATGAGAATCCTGTTATTCCTGGCAACCAACATCGCCGTGCTGGTGCTGGTCAGCCTCGTCTTCAACCTGCTGGGGCTGGAGGGCATCCTGGCCGCCAATGGCGTGGATCTCAATCTGGGGGCGCTGCTGGTGATGTGCGCCGTGTTCGGCTTCGGCGGCGCGCTGATATCGCTGTTCCTGTCGAAGTGGATGGCCAAGCGCGGCGCCGGGGTCTATATCATCGAGCAACCCCGCAACCGCGATGAGCAGTGGCTGCTGACAACGGTAAAGGAACTGGCTGAAGAGGCCGGTATCGGCATGCCCGAGGTGGGCATATTCCCCTCCCAGGCCTCCAACGCCTTCGCCACCGGCTGGAACCGCAACAACGCCCTGGTCGCCGTAAGCGCCGGTATGCTGCAGCGCTTCAGGCCGGAGGAGGTGCGCGCGGTGATGGCCCACGAAATCGGCCACGTGGCCAACGGCGACATGGTGACCCTCACCCTGATCCAGGGCGTGGTAAACACCTTCGTGATGTTCCTGGCGCGGATCATCGGCCACACGGTGGACCGGGTGGTCTTCAAGAATGAGCGCGGTTACGGCCTAGGTTATTTCGCAGTCACAATGATCGCGCAACTGGTGCTGGGTATTCTCGCCAGCATCATCGTGTTCTGGTTCTCCCGCTGGCGCGAATACCGCGCCGATGCGGCGGCCGCGAGCCTCACCACCAACGGCCACATGATCGCCGCCCTGCAGCGCCTGCAGCAGGAACAGGGCCTGCCCCAGGACCTGCCCGGGGAATTGACCGCCTTTGGCATCAGCGAGCAGCTCAAGCAGGGAGCCGCCGGCCTGTTCCGCTCGCACCCGCCGCTGGAGGACAGGATCAGGGCCCTGCAAACCTCGTGATGCTTATCGCTGCTCAGGCTGTTTAATAGTCTCCGCGGATCTGCTCCAACAGCTTTTCTGCGTAACGCGCGTGGCCCTCTGCGCCCAGGTGCAGCGTGTCCGGCATGCTGCACCCGTCGTGCACATCTGCAGCGTCAAACCACCCGGAAGTATCGACCAGAGCGCAGTGCCCCGCGCCCGCGATATCGCGTACTACCAGACGATAGTCCTCCAGAGTCGGACTTCTGACAGCATCAGGTTGTCCGTAGTCGAAGCCTGACATCAGTGGCGTCACACAGAATATCTTTTGTGCCGGGGTTGGCTCTATCCGGCCAAGAAATGTGAGGTAGCGCTCCCGGAATTGCTCCACAGTGGAGAGCCGGTAGGCGAAATCATTCACCCCGAGCATGATCCACACCGCGGTGCCATCTTTGCCACCCTGGGTGAAGTTTATACCGCCCTCTGCGCGCTGGGACACGGCACTCCACATACTGTTGCCACTGCGGGAGAGGTTGACAACGCGCACCCCCCGCCGAGCCACGAGATGGGCAGTCGTCCTGGTGTAGTCTGTCCGAGGTTGGTCTACCGAGTCAGCACAACCCGCCATGATACTGTCACCTACAATGATCAATATACCCGGTAACTGTTTGAGTGGTTCGGCGCTGACCTCGCTTGCGCCGGCTGGACCGGCGGCGCAGACGCCGGAAAACGTGACGCCGACCAGCCAGGTGACCGCGATAATTGCACGCCACATCAGGGGAAGCATAGTCACCGCTCCTGGGATCCAGGGGCAGGATTGTGGGGCGGCGCAGTCGCGCTGACTTTGATCTAAATCAGTTCACACAGCGTTGTCACGCAGTATCTTGATCGTATACCTTGCACTGCGATGGATGCGCGCCCCTTATTGCCCGGCCAGGGCGAGTGGTGCGCTGCGCACTGCAAGCCCACAGCCAATGAAAGGTAGACCAGTCATGAACAAGCCCTCGCCAACCCTCGACACGCCAGCCCGCAACCAGAAACTCGTCGCGTGGGTCAGCGAGACTGCCGCGCTGTGCAAGCCGGATCAGGTGGTCTGGTGTGACGGTTCCAGGGAAGAATACGACGCCATGTGCGAGTTGCTGGTCAGGGGTGGGACGTTCACCCGCCTCAACCCGGACAAGCGGCCCAGCTCCTATCTCGCGCGCACGCACTCCTCCGATGTCGCGCGGGTCGAGGAGCGCACCTTCATCTGCGCCGAGACCCGGGAGGAGGTGGGCCCGACCAACAACTGGGCGCCTTCCGACGAGATGCGCGCGACCATGCGCAAGGTCTTCGACGGCTGCATGCGGGGTCGCACTATGTACGTCATCCCCTTCAGCATGGGCCCGATCGGCTCGCCCATCGCCAGGATCGGCGTCGAGATCACAGACAGCCCCTACGTGGTGGTCAACATGGCCATAATGACGCGTACCGGGAGCAAAGTGCTGGAGTCACTGGGTGAGGACGGCTTTTTCATTCCCTGCATACATTCCGTCGGCGCACCGTTGGCGCCAGGGCAGAAGGACGTGAGCTGGCCCTGCGAACCGGACATCAGCAAGAAGTACATCGTGCACTTCCCCGACACCTGCGAGATCTGGTCCTACGGCTCGGGCTATGGCGGTAACGCCCTGCTCGGCAAGAAGTGTCTGGCGCTGCGCATCGCATCGGTCATGGCCAGAAAGGAAGGCTGGCTTGCTGAGCACATGCTGATTTCCGGGCTCGAGTCGCCCACCGGCGAGAAAACCTACATCGGCGCCGCCTTTCCCAGCGCCTGCGGCAAGACCAACCTGGCCATGCTCATCCCGCCCAAGGGTATGGAGGGATGGAAGGTCACCACCGTCGGCGACGACATCGCCTGGATCAAGCCGGGACCGGACGGAACCCTGCGTGCGATCAACCCCGAGTACGGCTTCTTCGGAGTGGCCCCCGGCACCAACATGGCGTCCAACCCCAACGCCATGGCAACGATAGGGAAGAACACGATCTTCAGCAATGTGGCCCTCACCGACGATGGCGACGTGTGGTGGGAAGGCATGGATGGCCCGCCGCCCGCGCACGCGATCGACTGGCAGGGCAATGACTGGACACCCGGCTGCGGCCGCACGGCGGCGCACGGCAACGCCCGCTTCACCACACCGGCAAGCCAGTGCCCGTCTATCGACCCCGAATGGGAGAACCCCACCGGCGTGCCAATCAGCGCGTTCGTGTTCGGCGGCCGCATGAGCAAGGACATGCCGCTGGTGTACCAGGCCTTCAACTGGTCGCACGGTGTCTATCTTGCCGCCACGATGGGCTCAGAAGCCACCGCGGCGGCGATCGGCCAGGCGGCGATGCGCCGCGACCCGATGGCCATGCTGCCGTTCTGCGGCTACAACATGGCGGACTACTTCACACACTGGCTCAACATGGGCCGCAGGGTGCACAACCCACCGCGTATCTTTCGCGTCAACTGGTTCCGCAAGGACGATGCCGGCCAGTTCATGTGGCCGGGCTTCGGTGACAACATGCGGGTGCTGAAGTGGATCGTCGATCGTGTGCACGGCCGCGGTTTTGCGATCGAGAGCCCGGTCGGGTGGATGCCGCGCCACGAGGACCTCGAGTGGAATGGCCTGGACTTCCCGGCCGAGAAATTCTACGAACTCATGGCCGTGGGCCGCGACGCGGGCACTGCTGAAGCGCATTCGCACGAGGAACTGTTCGACCGTTTCTTCGATCGCCTGCCCAAGGAGTTCACCTTCGAGCGCGAGATGCTAAGGTCCAGGCTGTGGCGTTCACCCGAGCGCTGGGAACTGGCTCACGAGTAGCGCGGCTTCGAGCTGGGCCCTCGCCCTCATCGAGCAAGCTGGCCCACCTCTGATGTGGAAGACCGCAAGGCCTTGATGAATTGGCCGGGGTGAGTGTTCTCCCGGGCGGCTCCCAGGGCGATGCCTCACTTCCAGTTCAGCCAATGGGCGCAGGAGCGACCGGTGCCGCCACCGCTCCAGCCCCTGCGCTGGTCGAACTCCGCTGCCCAAGTCTGTTGCGCGTCGAAGGACTAAACCGCCGATAAAGCTGACAGTTCGTATATCCTTGTCGGAGGCCCAACAACAAGGAGATGTGAGGATGACACCATACGAATTTTTTGCTCTTGCCCAGGGCAACATATCTAACGCAATAGGCCTTCTTTCACTGTCTATAGCCATACTGAGTGGCTATCTCGTCGTGACTTATATGGTGGGCGCAAAGCTGACCCGGGTACAGGTAGTCGTACTGAACTTCGTTTACACACTGTGGCTGCTGTTCCAAAGCGTATCTTCTGCTTCGCTTCTGGCAGATGGCGTCAAAAGAGCCAGGACGGCCGCGGAAATGCTGGGAGAGCCCTTCCCTTATTTTCCCTACGCTGCCCATTTGAATATTTTCATTTCGCTGGTGCTGCTTGTCACCAGTCTCTGGTTCATGTGGAGCGTTAGACACCCCGGGCCCGGGCAGAACGGGTCGGAGTAAAACTCTCAAAAAATCGCCAGGCGCCCAGCGGGGCCGCTAAAAAAAAGCCCCGACCGGGATGGCGAGGCTTCTGGTTTGTCTCCGCCCTGATCGGCGACTACTGGCGGGATCATCGTCTCAAGATGTCGGCGATCACATACTCACTCATTGGAATGACGTCGATGTGCCCGAAATCGATAAACCGTGCGCAGCTTTCGATCATGGCGGTGATGCGCTGCTGCAGCAGGCCCTCATCACCACCGGTATTGTAGAAGGCATGGTCCGAGCCCATCGCCTCGGGGGGAAAGTTTTCCTCGACGATGGCATCGAAAGCCAGGGTCCCCGCGCCCAGTAACCGCGCCACCACGTTCTGGCGGTAGCCGAAAGTGGACTGGGTGTCGATGGCCACCGCCGTGTGGCTGTCCTTCCAGATCGACAGCCATTGCTCCCGCTCCAGTTGGGCGGGCTTGCGCATGAACACCACGTGGCACATGCCGTGAACCCGTTCGCCGGGCAAAGACGGATGCCGCTCCCGGCTGGGCAGCGGTTCCGCCTCCACCACCAGGTAGGCGCCCTTGCGCTCGACATGCCGGTCTAGCAGGGGCTCCCAGCCGGCGGCCGCACCGGCATTGTCCACCCACAGGGACAGGGCCGCAGCCGGCAGCGGCGGGTGGCTTTCCATGCGGCGTTTCGCCGCGGCGGCCACCGCGCTGTCGGCCACCGCGAGGCGCACAGCGTGTACGCCGGGCAACTGCGCCAGCTCCGGGCAGAGCTGGCCCAGCAACTCATCCCGAAACTGGTCGGCGGAGCACCCCGACTGAGGCCAGAGTGAATAGATCAGCTTTTCCACGGCCGCCTCCGGCAGCGCCCTGCTACATCAACCCCAGAGGCGGGGTAATGGTGGCGCAGTTGTCGATGAGCATTTCGGCGCCACTCACGAAGCGCGACTCATCCGAGGCGAGGTACAGCACCAGGTTGGCGATATCCTCCGGGTCGCACATATTGCCGTACTTGCCGACCGCCTCGATATCCTCCGCGGTGGCGACATCCTTGCCCATCGCCACCTTCACCACCATGGGGGTTTTCACCCCGTCGGGGTGGATCGAATTGCAGCGAATACCGTTCTTCTGCTCCTTGCAGAACATGGCGATACTCTTGGTGAGGGAGCGCACCGCGCCCTTGCTGGCGGTGTAGGCGGCGACAAAGGACTGGCCGTGAATGGCCGCCACCGATGACATGTTGATGATGGAGCCGCCGCCGCTGGCGGCCATGACAGGAATGGCGTGCTTGCAACCGAGGAATACACCGTCGCTGTTGACCGCGTTGATCTTGCGCCAGGTGGCGAGGTCGGTATCGACAATAGTGCCCAGTGCGATCATGCCCGCATTGTTGACCAGGATATCCAGGCGGCCGAATTGCTCCAGCGTGGCGCTGATCACGGTCTTCCAGTTGTCCTCATCGGTCACGTCCAGGCGCAGGAACAGGGCGTTGTCGCCGATGCCCCGGGCCACCTCCATTCCATCCTTCTCGTTAAGGTCCGCCACGACTACACGGGCGCCTTCGCGCGCAAGCAGGATGGCGTCCGCCTTGCCCATCCCGCTGGCCCCTCCGGTGACGATTGCTACTTTGCCGGCCACTCTTCCCATCTTGTGTCATTTCCCCGTTTGTCAGTGGTTGTTCAGCGCGAGAGTTAAACAGATGCGGCTGGCCAGCTCAAACCGTATGACACTAAAACAGCCGCAGGGCTGCCCAATTGAACCGACGGGCTGGCCGCTCGCATATGGATCGGGCAGATAGTATTCTGTGCCCTGGCAAACAGGCTGAACTCGAGGAGCTCCGCATGAACCAGACACCGGGCGCAGCGGCCCAGAAACTACCCGCCCTGGTCAACTGGCTGGGCATACTGGCTATCACCCTGCTGGTGGTGCTCCCCGTGTCCGTCATGACCGTGCGTTCAGGGGCCTGGCAGCAGGGGCTGCTGCTCTATGCTATCGGCTGTTTCGGGGCCGCTATCCTGCTGCTGCTGGCGATTGTGCTGATGCTGCTGCCGCGCTACGCGAGCTGGCGCAAGGCCATAGCCGGCCGGGCCCTGATCGCCGTGCCCGGCACCCTGCTGCTGTTGTCCCTGCTCGCCGGTGGCGACCGCCCCCGTATCCACGATATCAGCACCGACCTGCAGGACCCGCCGGTATTCACCGCTGCCCCACAGCAGCGCGGCAGCGGCAGCAACAGCCTGGACACAGCCCCCGAGACTCGCACCCTGCAGGCCGCGGCCTATCCCGAAGTGCAGACCCTGCGCAGCCCCCTCGAGTACGGGGTGTTATTTGACCGGGCAGTGCGGGTGGCCATGGAAATGGGCTGGGAAATCTACCTGCAGGATCGCAACAGCGGCATTATCGAGGCGGTTGATACCACCACCATCATGGGCTTCAAGGACGACATCGTTATCCGCGTACGCACCGGCGCCGAAGGCACCCTGGTGGATTTGCGCTCGGTATCACGGGTGGGCCTGGGCGACCTCGGCGCCAACGCCAGGCGCATCAGCAGCTTCATCGAGCGCATGCAGCAGGAATAGCCACGCGCCGGCAAATCCATGTTACAGCTGTTGCGCTATGCCCTGCTCCTGGGATTGCTGTTGATCCTGGCGCCCGCCCGGGCTGCCGGGATCGACTACCTGAGCTTTGCCACCGAAGACGAGGCCAACAGCACCGAGATCTTCCGCAAGGCCAGCGCCTCGGTGGTATTTGTCACCAATTCTGCCCTGCGGCGCGATTTCTTCAGTCTCAACATACAGGAAATACCCCAGGGCGCCGGCAGCGGTTTCATCTGGGATGCCAGCGGCCTGATCGTCACCAACTACCATGTCATTGCCGGCGCGCAGAGGCTGACGGTCACCCTGCAGGATCGCAGCGAGCACGAAGCCGAGGTGGTCGGCCTGGCCCCGGAGAAAGACCTGGCGGTGCTGCGCATCACTGATCCGCCGGACCAGCTGGTGACCCTGCCGCTGGGCGACTCGTCGGAGCTGACCGTGGGGCGCAAGGTGCTGGCGATCGGCAATCCCTTCGGCCTCGACACCACCCTCACCACCGGCATAGTCAGCGCCCTGGGGCGGGAAATACAGGCCCCGAACAACCGCAGGATTCGGGGGGTGATCCAGACTGACGCCGCCATCAACCCTGGCAACTCCGGCGGCCCGCTGCTCAACTCCCTGGGGCAACTGATCGGGGTAAACACTGCCATCTACAGCCCCAGTGGCGCCAGTGCAGGCATCGGCTTTGCCATCCCGGTCAACACGGTCAAGGAGGTCGTGCCCCAGCTGATCAGCTACGGGCGCATCCTGCGACCGACCATCGGGGTGGAATTGGCCAGCGACCGCTGGGTAGCGCGCTACCGGATCGAGGGGCTTCCGGTGGTGCATGTGTATCCCGGTATGCCCGCGGCGCAAGCCGGAATCGTGGGGGCCTGGCGGGGACAGCGCGGGGAAATTGTGCTGGGAGACGTCATCACCGAGGTCGCGGGACAACCGATCGGCAGCAACAACGATTTCTACGACGTCCTGGAGAGCGTTTCACCCGGAGACACCATCACTATCAGGACACGGCGCGGGGACGAGGCCAAATCGTTCCAGGTGAAGGTAGTGGAATCACAGTAAGGCCCGGCAGGGGCAGTTACGTTGCAAACGCCCGGCTCACTGCAAGATCAGCACCAGTAAAACCACCACGGCGGCAAAGCCCAGCAGCCACTTGTACAGGTCATGGCGGGTAGGGCCGGGCTTCCTGTTGCGATTTTCCTCCAGTACCAGCCTGGCCATCAGGGCATCCACATCCCCGCTGCCAAGCCGTTCCGGCCGCGCAGTGCTCGCCGCTGCCTGCGGGCTGCGCGACGTCGCCCTGGCCCTTGCCACTGCCCCCTGAACCAGGGCCTCAGCCCGCTCATCCTGCTGCTTGAGTGCGTCGAGCAGGGCCAACAGCTGCCGCCGCTCGGCCTCGGGAATGGCTCCCAGGGCGGCGCTATCGCCGGCCCGCAAGCTAAAGGTTTTACCGTTTACGATGAAGGTGATGAGCGGATGTTCCATGCATGTTGGCCCGGTGCGTCCTCAGGACAGAGTACCGCCATCCACCCGGATATCCTCGCCGGTGATATGGACACCGTCTTCCGAGGTGAGCATCGCGATGACACCGGCCACCGCCTCCGGCCCGCGGGCGCCACTGGGCGACATCACCCGGGAGATCAGCTCGAAGTCCATGGTTTCGGGAAACGCGACACCCTTGGTCATGCCGGTCTTGATTTCGCCCGGGCAGACGCAGTTGGCGCGCACCCCGCGCTTCGCATACTCGATGGCGATACTGCGGGTCATCGCCAGCACACCGCCCTTGCTGGCGGAATAGGCCACCCCACAGGGCAGGCCTGACAGCGCGGCGGTAGAGGCCGCGTTGACGATACTGCCTTTGCTCAGCAACAGATGCGGGATCACCTCCCGGCACAGCAGCATGGTGCCGGTGAGGTTGACGTCAATCACCTGCTGCCACTGGGCCAGGGTCAACTGCTGGGTGTCGTCAAAGCGCAGCAGCCCCGCCATATTGACCAGGGCATACAGGCTGCCGTACTCCTCGACGCAGGCGGCCACGCAGGCCCGCACATCGTCTTCCCGACTGATATCGCACACCCTGCCGCTGGCCCTGCCGCCCTCCGCCCGGATGGCGGCCACGGCCGCCTCCACTGCCGCCGGGTTCAGGTCGACGCAATACACCGCGCCGCCTTCTGCGGCAATGCGGCGGGCACTGGCCTGGCCAATCCCGCCACCGGCGCCGGTCACCAGCACCACCTTGTCCCTGAATCGCTGCATCTTGCACTCCCGCACCCAAAGCGGCCCCAAGCATGCCCGCCGCGCGGGGCAGGGTCAACCGTGTGGGCCAAAGCGCGACCGGCAGCGATGAACCGGCCGGGTGCCTGCCGGTTTATGTCAACCGGACTGACTTTTTAGGCCATTGTCCGCCACCGACCAGGCGCTACCATGCTTGCTGTTTGAGCACCCTCGTGTGCGCGCTACCATAAGCCGGCCCGCCCATGGACTGATCCGCGCCCGGGACAGCCAACAGGAGAGAAGCTTTGTCCGACCTCGACTCATTCCGCCAGGAAGTGCGCCAGTGGCTGCAGCAGAACTGCCCTGAGTCACAACGCCAGCCCATTACCCCGCGGGAGCAGTACTGGGGCGGGCGCCGCGGCAGCTTTCCCAGCGAGGATGCCCGTATCTGGTACGAGCGCATGCGCGAGCGCGGCTGGATCGCCCCCGACTGGCCCGCGCAGTACGGTGGCGGCGGCCTCAGCGAGCAACAGGCCAGGGTGATCAAGCAGGAGATGCAACGTGTCAGGGCGCGCACGCCGCTGTACGGGATCGGCCTGTGGATGCTCGGCCAGGCCCTGCTGGAATACGGCAGCGAGGAGCAGAAACAGAAACACCTGCGCGCCATCATCAACGGCGAGACCCGCTGGGCCCAGGGCTATTCCGAGCCGGGTGCGGGCTCTGACCTGGCCAGCCTGCAATGCCGGGCGCAGGACCAGGGCGACCACTTCCTGGTCAATGGCAGCAAGATCTGGACCACCGCGGCCGACAAGTGCGACTGGATCTTCTGCCTGGTGCGCACCAACCCTGACGTAAAGAAGCAGGAGGGGATCAGCTTCCTGCTGATCGACATGGACGACCCGGGGATCAGCACCACCCCCATCGCCCTGATCAGCGGCGAGTCCGAGTTCTGCCAGACTTTCTTCGACAACGTGAAAGTACCGAAGGAAAACCTGGTAGGCGAACTCAACAAGGGCTGGTCGGTGGCCAAAGCGCTACTGGTACACGAACGCAAGCTGATGGCGGAGATCGGCAGCGATTCACCCCGCAAAGTGGTGGCGCCCAATGAGGCGGCGCACAAATACCTGGAATTCGACAACGGCAGGATCGTCGATGCGCAGTTGCGCAGCGACCTGGTGGACTACAACATGCAGATGCACGCCATCGCCCTCACCCACTTTCGCACGTTTGAGGAGAAGGCCGCAGGCGTGCGCAGCGCCGCGCCACTGGTGATGAAGTACCTGGGCACCGAGGCGGAAAAGACCAAGAGCGAGCTGCTGATCGCCATCATGGGCAGCCGCGGCCTGGGATGGGAGGGCGACGGCTTCACGGCCGAGGAACTGGACACCCTGCGCCTGTGGGCGATGTCCAAGGCCATGACCATCGCCGGTGGCAGCTCGGAAGTGCAGCTCAACGTGATCGCCAAGAGCGTGCTCGAATTACCCCAGTCGGCGCAGGGCTAGCCCATGCCCCTGGTACTCAATGAAGAACAGCGCCTGCTGCGGGACACCGCCAGGGACTTCCTCGCCGGCAATGCGCCGGTGGCGGCCCTGCGCAAGTTGCGCGATGCACGCGATCCACTGGGTTACGATCCGCAGCTGTGGCGCAAAATGGCGGAGCTGGGCTGGGCCAGCATCATCCTGCCGGAAGAATACGGCGGCCTGGACTTTGGCTTCCTGGGCCTCGGGGCGGTGCTGGAAGAATGCGGCCGCACACTCGCCGCCACCCCCCTGCTGGCCTCCGCCGTGGTAGGCGCATCCGCGCTGCTGCTGGGCGGCAGCGGCGAACAGAAGGCCGCGCTGTTGCCCAGGGTCGCTGCCGGCGAGTTGACCCTCGCCCTGGCCCTGGAGGAATCACATCACCATCGCCCCAGCCACATCGCGACCACCGCGGTGGCGGACGGTACCGGGTTTGTCATCAATGGCAGCAAGACCTTCGTCCTCGACGGCCACAGCGCCGACCAGCTCGTGGTGGTGGCTCGCAGCAACGGCGAGGAGCGCAGTACCCAGGGCCTCACCCTGTTGCTGGTGGACCGCGCCAGCGCGGGCCTGAGTTGCCAGCGCACCGTGATGGCGGACAGCCGCAACGCCGCCAACCTGCGCTTTGACCAGGTCCGGGTTGGCGCCGACCGGCTGATCGGGGAGCCGGGCCAGGGCTGGGCGGTGCTGGAGCCGGTGCTGGATCGCGGCCGCGTGGCGCTCGCCGCGGAGATGATGGGTTGCGCCCTGGAAGCGTTTGAGCGCACCGTGGCCTACCTGAAGCAACGGGAGCAGTTCGGTGTGCCCATCGGCAGCTTCCAGGCCCTGCAACACCGGGCCGC
>JBFZEF010000260.1:0-3852 GCA_041307045.1 Halioglobus sp. | reverse complement strand
TCGGCCTTGTCGAAGTCCTTCACGGTGATCATGCCGCACAGGTCGAAGCTGTCGTTGACCACGAGGATCTTCTCGATGCGATGCTGGTGCAGCAGCCGCTGCACTTCCACCAGGCTGGCGCCCTCCTTCACCGTCACCAGCTTGTCGCGCGGCGTCATGATGGCAGAGACCAGCTTGGCGGGATCGGTTTCAAATCGCACATCGCGCCGGGTCACGATACCCACCAGGTCTTTGCCCTTGAGCACCGGCACCCCGGAAATGCCGTGGGCGCTGGTCAGCTCCCTGAGCTCGGCTATGGTGGCGGACTGCTGGATGGTGATGGGGTCCTTGACCATGCCACTTTCGAATTTCTTGACCTTGCGCACCTGCTCCGCCTGCTCGGCGATGGTCATGCTCTTGTGGATGATGCCGATGCCGCCCTCCTGGGCCATTGCGATCGCCAGGCGAAACTCGGTCACCGTATCCATAGCCGCCGACACCAGCGGGATATTCAAGTCGATACCGCGGGTGAGCCGGGTCTTGAGCGAGACCTGCGTGGCAACCACCTCCGAATACCCGGGCAGCAGCAGGACATCGTCAAAAGTGAGGGCTTCTTCGGCGATACGCAGCATTGGGTCGCTCTCCGGCTGGCGGCGTTGAGTTAAACGTGCAATTATAAATCCCCGGCTCGGCCCAGGTAAACAAAAGTTCCCGCGGAATCAATCTTGTCCAACCCCTTCAACACCCAGGAACCGCCGCAGAGCCTGACAGTCAGCCAGCTGAACCGGCAGGCCAGAGTACTGCTGGAAAGCCACTTTGATTTTGTCTGGGTGGAAGGCGAGGTGAGCAACTTTAGCGTGCCCTCCTCGGGCCACTGGTACTTCTCACTCAAGGACAGCGGCGCCCAGGTGCGCTGCGCCATGTTTCGCACCCGCAACCAGCGCCTGCGCTTTACGCCGGCCAATGGCGACCACATCCGCCTGCGCTGCAGGGTGTCGCTGTACGAGGGTCGCGGCGAGTTCCAGCTGATAGTGGAGCACCTGGAGCAGGCGGGCGCCGGGGCACTGCAGGCCGCTTTTGAAAAACTCAAGGCCAGGCTGCTGGCCGAGGGCCTGTTCGATGCGCAGCGCAAGAAGCCCCTACCCGGGAGTATTTCCCAGCTGGGCGTTATCACCTCCCCCTCCGGCGCGGCCATTCACGATATCCTGACGGTGCTGCGCCGGCGCTGCCCCGGTATCGCGGTGTCACTGTTTCCGGTAGCCGTGCAGGGCGAGGCGGCCGCCCGCGAGATCGCCGCGGCCATCGAGCGGGCCAACCGCTGGCAGCGCGAGGGCAAGTTGCAGCTCGATGTGCTGATCGTGGGCCGGGGGGGCGGCTCGCTGGAGGACCTGTGGGCCTTCAACGAGGAGATCGTCGCCCGGGCCATCGCGGCCAGCGAGCTGCCGATCGTCTCGGCGGTGGGACACGAGGTGGATTTCACCATCGCCGACCTGGTCGCCGACCACCGGGCGGCCACCCCATCGGCTGCGGCGGAGCTGCTCAGCCCGGACCAGCGCGAATGGCTGCAGCGGCTACAGCTAATCGAATCGAGCCTGGTCCGGTTGATCCGGCGCAGGCTGCAAGCCGCGGCGGTCGAGCTGGGTCATTTGCAGCGGCGCCTGAAACACCCCGGGGCCCAGTTGCGGGAGCAGTCCCAGCGCCTGGATGAGCTGGAACAGCGCCTGGTATTGGCCCAGAAAAACCTGCTGGCCCGGCGCCGCGCCCAACTGGCGCTGCTGGAGAGCCGCCTGCAGGCCCGCTCGCCCCTGCCCATGGTCCGCCAGCTGCAACTCGATATCCGGCGCCTGCAGCAACAGCTGGCAGCGGCCATGCAACAGCAGTTGCAGCGCTCCGGCGACCGCCTCGGCCACCTCGCCCGCATGCTGGATTCCCTCAGCCCCCTGGGTACCCTGCAGCGCGGCTATGCGATTCTCACCGACCAGGGGGGGCGAGTGGTCAGCGACGCGGCGGCCGTTGCGGTGGGGGATGAACTCAGGGCGAGACTGGCCCGCGGCCAGCTGGGGCTGAAAGTCACGAAGGTGGAATAAGCCGCAGACGCGCAGCTGTGGCCGAATCAACGACCCGACAGCTGTGGCGTGCCGCCGGGTAAATGGTCAGTATTTTGCCGGCAGCCGGGTATTGATAATGATATGGCGGCCCTCAAAGCGGATGTACTCGCCAATGGTGAGATCCTTGAGGATACGCGCCACCATCTCCCGGGAGGCCCCGACCCGGTCGGCAATATCCTGCTGGGTCAGCTTTTCGGGGATGTACAGGGTGCCATCGCCGCGCTCTTCCGACAGGTCCATCAGTACGTTGGCGACCCGGCCATAGACATCCTGCAGCGCCAGGCTTTTCACGTCGGCGGTCAGTTTGCGCACGCGCTGGGAGAGGTTGCGAATCAACTTGCGTCCGATGCCGGGATGCTCGTCGAGGACCCGGTTGAAATCTTCCTTGTAGATAATGCAGAAGGTGCACTTCTCGACGGTGCGCACCGAGGCCGAGCGAGCGGAGTCATCGAGCAGGGCCAGCTCGCCGAAATAGTCGCCGGCGCCCTGGGTATTCATGATGAATTCCTTGCCGTTCTTGTCGCTGCAGTACACCTTGACCTTGCCGCTCTCGATCACGAACAGCGAGTCGGCCGGGTCATTTTCATGGATCACAACGGTGTTTTTGGGAAAGGAGCGGCTGGTGGCGCTGCTTTCGAGCGCAGCCAGTTCCTCCGGCGAAAGACCCTGGAATATCTCTACCTTGTGCAACATCTACGCGCCCGCCCCATAGTGATAGCAACACCCTCTACCGGCCTTAATAGTAACCCAAAGTTTTGCTAAAACGCACCCACGCAAGCGAATTTGGAGGGTGCGGCGGCGGAAACGCTCAATCCTACATCCCCCCCTACGGGGCGCCAACCCCTATCAGACAGCGTTTCCACAGGCGCACCCGCCTCGTTATACTCCCCACTCGCAGCGTTCATCAAGGATCCCCACCGCCCGTGAGCAGCACCACCGCCCACCCTGCCCCGGCCCTCTGGAGCGAGCTGCTGCGTTCGCTGACGGAGCTGCGCGAGTTGTTCACCGCGCTGGAGCCGCAGTTGGGCCATGACTCATTGGGCGACTTCAATCAGCTGTTCGAAGGCGGCAACAGGCTCGATAACATGCTGGCCGGGACACAGTCCCCCGGCAGCAGGCATGACCTGATGAATGTGCTGGCGGCCATACGCGGCTATGCCGAGTTGCTGACGGAAGACCTGGGCGCCGAATTTGCCGAGCTCCATGCCGCGCTGGCGCGACTGCTCAAGGCAGTGCAGGCAGCCGAGAGCGGGGAGACCACCCCTGCGGGAATGGAACGCCCACCGGCAGTCGTGTCGGAGCCCGGTTTCATCCTGGCGGTGGACGACCTGCAGGAAAATCGGGAGCTGGTGGCCCGATACCTGTCCCGCAGCGGCCACCTGGTGGTGACCGCGGCCAGCGGCCCCGAGGCCCTGGCCACCCTCGAACAAAGCGATGTGGACGTGGTGCTGCTGGACCTGATGATGCCGGAGATGGACGGCAGGGAAGTGCTGCGCCGCATCAAGGAGAACCCCGAGTGGCGGGCCACCCCCGTGATAGTCATTTCCGGCAGCCAGGATATGGACGGCATCATCGAGTGCATCGAAGCCGGAGCGGACGACTACCTGTTCAAACCGTTCAACCCGGTCCTGCTGCAGGCCCGCATCAAGGCGGGGATCGAGCGCAAGCGCTGGCACGACCGGGAGGAGCAATACCGGCAGCAGCTGGAGCGCAATGAGAAATTCATCAGGGCCACTTTCGGCCGCTACCTGTCGGACGAGATCGT
>JBFZEF010000257.1:0-11472 GCA_041307045.1 Halioglobus sp. | reverse complement strand
CTGGCCCGCTCGCTTGCAGTGATCAGCGTGCGGGTGGTGGAGGTGATACCCGGCAAGTCGGTGGTAGGTGTGGAGATTCCGAACGAACACCGCGAGATTGTCAATTTTCGCGAGGTGCTGGCCTCCAAGGCCTTCGACCAGAGCAAATCGCCCCTCACCCTGGCCCTGGGCCACGACATATCCGGGCTTCCGGTGGTGGCGGACCTGGCGAAAATGCCGCACCTGCTGGTCGCGGGAACCACCGGTTCCGGCAAGTCGGTGGGCGTGAACGCCATGCTGCTCAGCCTGCTCTACAAGGCCACCCCGGCGGACGTACGGATGATGCTGGTGGACCCGAAGATGCTGGAACTGTCGGTTTACGACGGCATTCCCCACCTGCTGACCCCGGTGATCACCGACATGAAGGACGCCGCCAACGGCCTGCGCTGGTGCGTGGCGGAAATGGAGCGGCGCTACAAGTTGATGGCCGCGCTGGGCGTGCGCAACCTGGCGGGCTTCAATCGGCGGGTCGAAGACGCCAACCGGGCAGGCAAGCCGATCCCCGATCCCCTGTGGACCCCGGATCCCATCTTCGCCATGACCGATGAGGAGCAGTCAGCCCCGGGGCTGGAGAAGCTGCCCTGCGTGGTCGTGGTGATCGACGAGTTCGCCGACATGATGATGGTGGTCGGCAAGAAGGTGGAAGAGTTGATCGCCCGCATCGCCCAGAAGGCGCGGGCGGCAGGTATCCACCTGATCCTCGCGACGCAGCGGCCGTCGGTGGATGTGATCACCGGCCTGATCAAGGCCAATATTCCCACCCGGATCGCCTTCCAGGTGTCCTCCAAGATTGACTCCCGCACCATCCTCGACCAGGGTGGCGCGGAGCAGTTGCTCGGCCACGGTGATATGTTGTACCTGCCCCCGGGCAGCGGCGTACCCAACCGGGTGCACGGGGCCTTCTGTTCCGACGAGGAGGTACACCGCGTCGTGGCCGACTGGAAACGCAGGGGGCAGCCGCAGTACATCGAGGGCCTGCTGGACGAGGGCAGCAGCACCCCGGTCACTGCCGGTGAACTGCAGGCCAGCGCCGCCGGGGATGACGGTGAAAATGATGCACTCTACGACGAGGCGGTGCATTACGTCGCCCACAGTCGCCGCGCCTCCATTTCCAGCGTGCAGCGCAAGCTGCGTATCGGCTACAATCGCGCCGCGCGCCTGATCGAGACCATGGAAGTTGCAGGGGTCGTCAGCGCCATGGGCAGCAACGGCCAGCGGGAAGTGCTGGCACCACCACCACGCGAAGATTAACCATGAGCAGATTGAGCGCAGCGCTAATGATTGCCGCGGTGGGCCTGGGCCTGCTGGCGAACCTGGCCAGGGCCGAAAACACCCCGGCCATCGACGGTTTGCTGGAGCGACTCGAGCGCATCAGCCAGCTCCAGGGTGAGTTCAGCCAGCGCCAGTACGGTGATGGCGATGCGGTCATGGCCGAGTCCAGCGGGGTCTTCCGGTTGCTGCGCCCCCACTATTTTTCCTGGGAGATCCGCTCTCCCGACAGGCAGTTGATCGTCGCCGACGCGCAGTACCTCTGGCACTACGATATCGACCTGCAAACCGCCACCCGGCGCCCGGTCGCGGGTAATGTCGAGGCATCGCCCCTGCAGATCCTGGGTGGGAACGAGGCCGCCCTGCGCGCCGGCTACTCGGTGACCCGGGAAGGGGCCGATGCCTTCAGCCTGGTCCCGGTTGGCGAGGCCCGCAGTTTTCGCCGCCTCACCGTCTCCTTTGCCGGCGACAGCATCAGCGGTATGGATCTGGTGGACAAACTCGGCCAGCGGGTGGTGGTGGACTTCAGCGGGGTCGACGCGACCACGCCACTGAGCAGCGCGGATTTCGCCTTCACGCCGCCCGCGGAGGGCGTCGACCTGTTTTACTATGACGAGTGATTCCGGGGCCTTTGATCCCGAATCTTCCGGTGCTGGGCAGACCAGCCTGTTCAGCGATACCCCCATCACGGACCCACCGGCTGCAGCGACCGGATCGGCGCCTGCCCCGGGCTATCAACCCCTCGCCGCACGGCTGCGGCCCCGGACCCTGGAAGACTTCAGCGGGCAGCAGCATATCCTGGGGCCGGGTAAACCCCTGCGCCAGGCCGTCGACAGCCGGCAGTTGCACTCCATGATCCTGTGGGGACCCCCGGGGGTTGGCAAGACAACCCTCGCCCGGATCGCGGCGGGGCAGGCCAACGCGCATTTCCTGCAGTTATCCGCGGTGCTCGCGGGGGTAAAGGAGATCCGGGAGGCCATCGCCCTGGCCAGGCAGCATAAGTCCGCGGGGCGTGACACGGTGCTGTTCGTGGACGAGGTGCACCGCTTCAACAAGGCCCAGCAGGATGCTTTCCTGCCCTATGTTGAGGACGGCACGGTAATTTTCATCGGCGCCACCACCGAGAACCCGTCTTTCGAGCTCAACAACGCCCTGCTGTCCCGCTCCCGCGTATACAAGTTGCGTGCGCTGGACGCAGCCGACCTGGAAGCGGTGCTGGCACGGGGCATGGCCATGCTCGGCCACCGCGTCACGGCGGATCCCGGCTGCCTCGATCTCATCGCGCGACAGGCGGACGGGGATGCCCGCAGGGCGCTCAACCTGCTGGAGCTGGCCGCGGATCTGGCTGATGACGGCAGGATCACTGCCGCCACCCTGGAGGAGGTGCTACAGGCCTCCCTGCGCCGCTTCGACAAGGGCGGCGACCTGTTCTACGACCAGATCAGCGCCCTGCACAAGGCGGTCCGGGGCAGCGCTCCCGACGCCGCGCTGTACTGGTTCTGCCGCATGCTCGACGGGGGCTGCGATCCGCTCTATATCGCCCGCCGGGTGGTGCGCATGGCCAGCGAGGATATCGGCAACGCCGACCCCCGGGCGCTTGGCCTTTGCCTGGATGCCTGGCAGGTACAGGAGCGACTGGGCAGCCCGGAGGGGGAGCTCGCCATCGCCCAGGCAATCGTCTACCTGGCCTGTGCCGCCAAGAGTAACGCTGTCTACAACGCCTACAACGCGGCTCGTGCCGATGTGGAGCAGGGCGGCAGCGCCGAAGTGCCGCTGCACCTGCGCAATGCCCCGACGCGGTTGATGCAGGAGATGCAACATGGTGCCGACTACCGCTATGCCCACGACGAGGAGGGCGCTTATGCGGCGGGGGAAAACTACTTCCCCGAGGCGCTGCGGGATCGCCGCTACTACGAGCCGGTCGATCGCGGGCTGGAAAGCAGGATCCGGGAGAAATTCAAATTGCTGCGGGAACTCGATAAGATCAGCGTTCGCCAGCGCTACCCCGCATAGGACCCCGACTGACGAATGAAAAAGCGATGAAACAGACTGTACTCGTCACCGGCGGCGCCGGCTATATAGGCTCACATGTATGCGTTGAATTGCTGCAGCAGGGCTGTCATCTGGTGGTACTGGATAACCTCTGCAACGGCAGCGAGGTCGCCCTGCAGCGGGTGCAGGAGATCACCGGCAAATCCCTGACTTTCCAGCGCGGTGACGTGCGGGACGAGTCGCTTGTACGGCGTTTGCTGGAGGCCCATGGCATCAATGCCGTGATCCACTTCGCCGGCCTCAAGGCCGTGGGGGAATCCGTGGCGCAGCCCCTGGACTACTATGACAACAACGTCAGCGGCGCCATCCACTTGCTGCGGGCGATGGCGCAGTCAGGTGCGCGCAATCTCGTGTTCAGCTCATCCGCCACGGTCTACGGCGATCCCGCTCGCAATCCGATCGACGAGGACTTCCCCCTGTCCGCCACCAATCCCTATGGCCGCAGCAAGCTGATGATCGAGGAAATGCTGCGCGACCTCTACCTGTCGGACAGCAGCTGGAATATTTCCATCCTGCGCTATTTCAACCCCGCCGGCGCTCATCCCAGCGGCCTGATCGGGGAGCATCCCAGCGGTATCCCCAACAACCTCATGCCCTATATCGCGCAGACCGCCAGCGGTCTGCGCGAGCGCCTGTCCGTTTTCGGCGGCGACTATCCCACCCGCGACGGCACCGGCGTGCGCGACTACATCCATGTCACCGACCTCGCCACTGGCCACCTCAGGGCGCTCGCCGCCCTGGCGGACAATCCTGGCTGTATCACCCACAACCTGGGCACCGGCACCGGCTACTCGGTACTGGAGATGGTTGCGGCTTTCGAAGCGGCCAGCGGCCGGGTCATTCCCTATACCATCGCGCCCCGTCGTCCCGGGGATATCGCCGAGTGCTACGCCGATCCGGGGCGGGCCAGGCGGGACCTCGGCTGGAGCGCGAAGCAGGACCTCGCCGCGATGTGCGCCGATGCCTGGCGCTGGCAGCAGCAGAACCCCTCCGGCTATCCTTAGCACCGCGCGGCCGAAACCAGTACAATGCCGCTTCCCTGGCAGACACCGCACCAAGAAGATGAAATACCTCCTGTTCATTGCCCTGGGTGGCGCATCCGGCTCGGTGGCGCGCTACCTCCTCGCCGGCTGGGCGCACCGCCTGTGGGAGGGCCCGCTGCCACTGGGCACCCTGCTGGTCAATGTACTGGGCTCGTTCAGCATCGGGGTCCTCTACGTCCTGCTGGTGGAAAGACAACTGATCCACCAGGACTGGCGCGCGGTGCTCATGGTGGGTTTTCTGGGTGCGTTTACCACCTTTTCGACGTTTTCACTGGAGACAATCGCCCTGCTCGAGGCGGGCCACACCAGCCACGCCATCGCTTACATGCTGGGTAGCGCGCTGCTGTGTGTAGCGTTGGCCGGCGCCGCCATCGCGCTGACCCGCGCCCTGGTATAGCGCGGTCGTCACCAGTCGCCCAGGGCCGGGCAGCAGGCGGGCACCATCGAACAAATTGACTTAACCCGATACAGGACCTCAAACAATGTTGGATATCAAGGCCGTGCGGCAGGACCCCGATGCAGTGGCCGCAGCCCTCGACAAACGCGGTTACCGCTTTGACGTCGCGGCATTTACCACACTGGATGCCCGCCGCAAGCAGGCGGATATCGACAGCCAGAATCTGCTGGCGGAGCGCAAGAGCGCCTCGAAGAAAATAGGCCAGCTGGTGGGGCAGGGCATGCCGGTGGAAGAGGCCAAGGCCCAGGTCAATGAGAGCCTGGAGAAAATCGCCGCCCGGCTGGAAGAGCTAACGGAACAGGCCCGGCACATACAGGGGGAAATTGAAGAGTTGCTGCTCAGCATTCCCAATATCCCCGCCCCGGACGTCCCCGCGGGCGCCAGCGAGACCGATAACGTCGAGGTGTGCCGCTGGGGTGCCCCAAGGCGTTTCGACTTCGCGCCGAAAGACCATGTGGAGTTGGGGGAGGGTCTGGGCCAACTCGACGCCGACACCGGCGGCAAAATCACTGGCTCCCGCTTTACCGTCATGTACGGCGAGCTGGCGCGGCTGCATCGCGCCCTGATCCAGTTCATGCTCAACCTGCATACGCAGGAGCACGGTTACCGGGAAATCTACGTGCCCTACATCGTGAACCGCGAGTCCCTGCGCGGTACCGGCCAGTTGCCCAAATTTGCGGCGGACCTGTTCCGGCTCGAGGGCGACCAGGGCTATTACCTGATACCCACCGCGGAGGTGCCGGTGACCAATGTGGCACGCGACCGTATCTTCGAGGACGGCGAACTGGGGGAGGCGGGTATACGGTTCGCCTGCCACAGCCCCTGTTTTCGCAGTGAGGCGGGCAGTTATGGCCGCGATACCCGCGGCATGATCCGCCAGCACCAGTTTGAAAAAGTCGAACTCGTGCAACTGGTCAGGCCCGGGCAGTCGGATGCGGCCCTGGAACAGCTCACGGGCCATGCGGAGAAAGTGCTGCAGGCGCTGGAGCTGCCCTATCGCAAGGTGATTCTCTGCGGTGGCGATATCGGTTTTTCCGCGCGCAAGACCTACGACCTGGAAGTCTGGTTGCCCGCCCAGAATACCTACCGGGAGATCTCCTCCTGCAGTAATTTTGGCGACTACCAGGCCCGTCGCATGCAGGCGCGATGGCGCAATCCCGCCACCGGCAAACCGGAGCTGCTCCATACCCTGAACGGTTCGGGCCTGGCGGTGGGTCGCACCCTGGTGGCCATCCTGGAAAATTACCAGCAGGCCGATGGCGCAGTCGCGGTCCCCACGGCCCTGCGCCCCTACCTCGGAGGCCTGGCCGAACTGCGCCGCTAGTATGGAATTCCTGCCCATCAGCCTGCGTGTCAGGGACGCCCGCGTCCTGCTGGTGGGTGGTGGCCAGGTGGCGACGCGAAAAGCGCGCCTGCTGGTGCAAGCGGGTGCCCGCCTGACGGTGGTGGCTCCGGCCATCGAGGAGGAACTGGAAGCCTTGCTGGCCTCCAGTGGGGGTACCTGGCATAGCGTCCAGTACAGTGCCAG
Organism: Halioglobus sp.; assembly: GCA_041307045.1. Classification (GTDB taxonomy): domain Bacteria; phylum Pseudomonadota; class Gammaproteobacteria; order Pseudomonadales; family Halieaceae; genus JARRPM01. The sequence goes on along the minus strand of JBFZEF010000257.1, from coordinate 5,084 downwards.
CGCCCTGGCCGGCGCGGTGTTGGTGGTGGCGGCCACGCCACTGCGACAGGTCAACCAGCAGGTGTACCAGGACGCCAGCGCGCAGCGCCTGCCGGTAAATGTGGTGGACGCGCCAGACCTTTGCAGCTTCATCTTTCCCGCCATCGTCGAGCGCACACCCCTGACCATCGCGATATCGAGTGGCGGCGCAAGCCCCGTGCTGGTGCGCCAGTTGCGGCGCAGGATCGAAGCGATGGTGCCGGCCGCCTACGGCCGCCTCGCCCTGTTTGCCGGGCGCCTGCGCAGCGCGGTCAAGCGGGCGCTACCCGCTGCGGGAGCCCGCCGCCTGTTCTGGGAGCAGTCCGTGGATGGGACCGTGGGCGAACTGGTACTGGCCGGCAGGGAGGCGCAGGCTGAAGCGCTGCTACGGCAACAGCTGCAGCACAGCGACGCCCTGCACCGCGGCGAGGTCTATCTGTTGGGCGCGGGGCCGGGGGACCCGGACCTGATGACGTTCAAGGCGCAACGACTGTTGCAAAGCGCGGATGTGGTGCTGTACGACCGCCTGGTGGCGCCGGCCATCCTGGACATGGCGCGGCGCGACGCCGAGCGAATCTACGTCGGCAAGGCGAGGGCGGAGCATGCGGTGCCCCAGGGGGATATCAACCAGTTGCTGGTGACGCTGGCGCGGCAGGGCAAACGGGTGGTCAGGCTCAAGGGCGGTGACCCGTTCATTTTTGGCCGCGGCGGTGAAGAGATAGAACTGCTGGCCGCAAACGACATTCCCTTCCAGGTGATCCCAGGCATAACCGCCGCCTGTGCCGCCGCCTGCTACGGTGGCATACCCCTGACCCACAGGGATTACGCCCGCAGCGTCCGGTTTGTTGCGGGGCACCTCAAGGATGGCACCTTGACCCATGACTGGGAGAGTTTCCAGTCTGAATTCGAAACCCTGGTGTTCTACATGGGACTGGCGGGTCTACCTATTATCTGTGAGCAACTGCAGCGCCATGGCCGCAGCGGCGATACGCCCATTGCCCTGGTGGAACGCGCGACCACGCCAGAACAGAGAGTACTCACCGGCACCCTGGCCACCATGGCGCAGATCGTGCGGGACGCACAGCCGCGAGCCCCGACGTTGATCATCGTGGGTAATGTGGTGCGCCTGCATGCCAGGCTGGCCTGGTTTGGCGAGGGTAGCAGGGGAAACTAAAAAAAACCCGGCGCTTGCCGGGTTTTCTTCAAGCGTATCAGCGGCTTTATTTCGCTGGATCGTCAACCGGCGCACGCGCTGCGAAAGAGCGGTCCTTCAGCAACACGACATCCACCAATACATTGGCTGCCTCGGTGAGAAGCACATCCGGCTCGTCACTCTTTTGGTCTTCCTCAATGACCAGATCGGGATCCTCGGCGTCAACCGGTTCTTCTTCCAGAGTCGCCAGGAGTTCCTCGCCCTTGGCCTTGCGACGCTTGTTCTCAATCTCCAGAGCCCTTTTTTCCTGGCTGTCGCGCAGGGCGACCCGCGCTACTTCATTCAGCGGCAGTTCCTTGATTTCGCTGGCTTCGCGGGCCATTCGTACCTGGTCCTCGAGGTAGACGAAATCCGGGTTGCCTGCGCGGCGCTCCACGTACATGGCGGTGACGTGGGGAACAATGGTCGACAGGTCATTGTAGCGCTGGTGTCGCACGGGGTTGATCTGGTCCCAGTTCAGGGCGTGGTCCAGGGCACTCTCGCCGATTTCCTCATCGTCATAGATCGCGGGAAATTCCACATCGGGTACCACGCCGCGGTGCTGGGTGCTGTCACCTGAAATACGGTAGAACTTGCTCTCGGTGATCTTTAGCTGGCCCTCGGTCAGGGGAATCAGGGTCTGCACCGTACCCTTGCCGAAAGAGCGGTTGCCGACGATCAGCCCGCGCTGGTAGTCCTGGATCGCGCCGGCAAAAATCTCCGATGCAGATGCGCTCAGGCGGTTGATCAACACCACCAGCGGGCCGTCGTAGTAGGTACTTTTCAGGCGTTTGCCGTCGCGCCACACGCGGCGGGATGAATGGCGGATCTGCACGGTGGGGCCGTACTCGATGAAGAGCCCGGTCAACTCATTGGCTTCCTGCAGGGAGCCACCGCCGTTGTTGCGCAGGTCGATAACGATACCCTCAACGCCCTCTGCCTGCAGCTCCTGCAACAGAACCTTCACATCCCTGGTGGTGCTCTTGTAATCCTCTTCGCCCCGGCGCATGGCATCGAAGTCGATGTAGAAAGCCGGGATATCGATGACCCCGACCTTGATCATGCGGTCGCCATCGGGAACTTCCAGGATTTTCTTCTGGGCCGACTGTTCCTCCAGCTTCACCTTGTTGCGGACAATGGTAATCGTCTTGTGCTCGTCGGCAGCCTTGGATTTGGCGGGGATAACTTCCAGGCGGACGGTGGAATCCTTGGGTCCGCGGATCAATTCCACCACCTCGTCCAGGCGCCAGCCGATGACGTCCTCGATCGGGCCGGACTCGCCCTGGCCAACGCCGATGATGCGGTCGGCCGGCTTCAGTTCCCCCTGTTTGTCAGCGGGGCCCTTTGGTACCAGGCTCGATACCTTGGTGTATTCGTCCTCCTGTTGCAGTACCGCGCCGATGCCCTCCAGCGACAGGCTCATATTGATATTGAAGTTCTCCGAGCGGCGCGGGGACAAGTAGTTGGTATGTGGATCGTACAGCTCGGTCAGCGCATTGGCATAGATCTGGAACACATCCTGGTTATTGTACTGGTCCAGGCGCTTGAGCTGGTTGGTATAGCGCTTCACCAGGGTGGGGGTAATTTCGTCGGCGGGCTTCTTGGCCAGCTTCAAGCTCAACACTTCGTTCTTCAGACGCTTGCGCCAGCGGTCATCCAGTTCTGCCTCCGTTGCGGCCCACTCCCATTCGTCTATATCCAGCGGGTAGCTTTCGTTCACGGTGAAGTCCATTGCCGCTATCTGTTGCGGCAGGGTATCGACCATATTCTGCATACGGGTCTGCAGCCGCTCGTGGAAGCGGTTGAATATGTAAAAACCGGCTTCGAGGTTGCCCTCGTGCAGTTGTTCATCCATGGCCGTGCGGTACTTCTCAAAATCGGCCAGATCGGCAGACGTAAAAAACATCTTGCCGCCATCGAGGCTCTCGATATAGCTGTCCAGGTGCGCGGAGGACATACCGTCGTCATAGCTGTGCTTGGCGTAGTGGCGCTGCTCCAGCTGATCGATCAACTCCAGCATGGTTGCGCTCTCACCTTCACTGGGCTCAATCACCGCCCAGGAAGGCAGCGACAGGCAGTAGAGCAACAGTGCGGACACCACCGTCAACGCGGAAGGCTTCAATTTTTGCGGTAGGTACAAGAGATTCTCACCTGATATTGATAACGGTTGCCAAGTGTAACCCTGAGTTGCCCCCGGGTTAAACAGCGTCTCTATAGATAAGCGCAGATAAGGAAAGTTCGGTGCAGGACGGCAATTATTTGGCGCCGGTGCGCGGCGCGTCAGCGGAGCTCGCTGACACTCGCCGAGTCACAGGCCGGAGCAGGGGGCCCCACGGCCCACAGAAAACACTTAACTTATTGATATTTATGAGAAATATGTATTCGCCTGCGCGCGCATCGCGCCGGCCTGAGACGGCCGGGGACGGGGCTAGTGACGGTGAAAGATCGCGAAAGCCTCGCGCTCCAGTTGTTCCCGGTGGTCGGGATGGGCGATCGCAATGAGGGCGGAAGCGCGCTGGCGCAGGTTCTTGCCGTACAGGTAGGCCACACCGTACTCCGTGACCACGTAGTGTACATGTGCCCTGCTGGTGGTGACACTGGCGCCGGGCTTGAGGTGGGTGACGATCTTGGACTGGCCATGACTGGTGAGCGAATTCAGGGCGATGATGGGTTTGCCGCCCTGGGAAAGCGCCGCACCGCGGATGAAATCAACCTGTCCGCCCACGCCCGAGTACTGGCTGCTGCCGAGTGAATCGGCACAGACCTGGCCGGTAATATCGACTTCCAGCGCGCTATTGATCGCCGTCACCCTGGGATTGGTGCGAATAATGGAGGTGTCGTTGACGTAGGAGATGTCCCGCATCTCGATCATCGGGTTGTCGTCGACGAAATCGTACAGTGCCCGCGAGCCCACACAAAAGCCGGCGACGAGCTTGCCCCACTGCTTGAATTTTTTCCTGCCCGTCAGGGCGCCGCATTCGACCAGTTCTATTACGCCGTCCGAGAACATCTCGGTGTGCATGCCGAGATCTCTGTGACCGCGCAGCGAGCGCAGGGCGGCATCGGGGATAGCGCCAATGCCGGTTTGCAGAGTGGCACCGTCCTCTACCAACTCCGCGATAAAAGCGCCTATCCTGTTTTCGATGGGGGATGTAGGCTGCGGTTTCACTTCGAAGATGGGGTCCTCACAACGCACCAGGGCGTCCATCGCCGATACGTGGATAATCCCGTTGCCATGGACCCGGGGCATGTTCGGGTTGACCTGGGCGATTACATGCTTCGCTTTCTCGATCGCTGCATTGGTGATGTCCACGGACACCCCCAGCGAGCAAAAACCATGTTTGTCAGGCGGGCTTACCTGCACCAGCGCCACGTCCAGCGGCATCTTTCCAGAGCGGAACAGGCCGGGAATTTCACTGAGGAACACCGGTACATAGCTGGCCATGCCGCTGGCTACCGCGGCACGCGTGTTGGCACCGACAAAAAAGGTATTGAGGTGAAAGACCCCGTCATACTTCGGATCGAGATAGGGTGCCGAGCCCTCGGTATGGATGCTGACCAGCTCAATCCCCCGCAGCTCGTTCCCCCTGGCGGTCAGGGCATCCACCAGCAATTGGGGCGTGGCGGCGGCACTGTGGAGAAAAACACGCTCTCCGGATCTGATGTTCTTGACCGCGTCTGCGGCGGTCACATAACTGGGTTTGTGCATGGGTGGGGGACAGTCCGGGTTTAGTCAGGATTGGCCGCCAATGTTACCCTGTTTGCTTCACTCGGGGGGAGACTATCCATGAACTGCGAATCCTGCGCGATAAAAAATCTGATCTACCAGTATGCACAGCACATCGATAACGGCGACCTCGATAGCGTCGCGGCC
>JBFZEF010000255.1:0-4714 GCA_041307045.1 Halioglobus sp. | reverse complement strand
ACGGCGCGACACCAGGCCGACCGCGAGAAATATGCCGAGGCCCGGGCCGGCGCCGCCAGGGAGGCCGCCACCATCCAGGCGGGCCTGGTTGAGCGCCAGGTGTCAGTCGGAACCGTCGGCGGCCGATCGGGCAAAATGTCACTGGCCGACCTTGAGCAGCAGATACAGGTCAGCAAGGCGGATCTGGAAGCCTTCAAGGGCAGGCTTGCCGACATCCAGGGCCGGATAAATGGCATGCCGAACCGGGCGACCGAGATCCGCAACAGGTTGACCCAGCTTGTCACCGTAATCCCGGACCTGCAATCGCGCCTGGCCCAGCTGCCCAAAACCGTGACACCGGGCAGCGAGGGCGAGGCAAACCTGTGGCTGGCCCAGGCCCAGTCAGATAGCGCCGTGGCGGAAAAGGCCGCGCTGGATGAGGAACTGCTGAGCCAGCCGATGCGCCTGCAATTGCTGACGGCGCGGCAGGATCGTACCCGCCATGACATCCAGGACCTGGAACGGTCGCTGCAGGCCATGGAACGACAGGCCAGTGTTTTGCGCCAGGGCGAGGCGAGCCAGGCCTATGCCGATGCGGAAAAGGAGCTGGTCGGTGCCAGGGGCAAGCACCAGCTGGTGCAGCAGCTGGCCGATGAGAATGCCGCGCTGAGTGCGCTATTCGTCGAGCGCGGCAATGACATCGAGCAGTCGCGCAAGCGCGAGCAGAAGGCCGGCGATCTTGCGGAGCGGATTGAAGCCGATCTCAAATCCATAGAGCACAAGCTGAGCGTCCTCGGCCTGAGTACCGCCGTGGGCCAGATCCTGCGCGAGCAGCAGATCCAGCTGCCGAAGGTACGGGAATTAAAAGCCGAAATATCCGCCGTCGGCAAGCAGCGCACCGCGTCGAGCGTGCGCCAGATCGAGCTTGAGGAAGACCGGCGCCGGCTGCTCGATACCGGCCAGTTTGCTGATCAGCTGCTGCTCGACCTGGATGAGGCAACGGCGCGGGAGATCCGGCCTGATCTGCTGGATCTGCTGCGCAAGCGGCGCGGCCTGGTCAAGCAGGCACTGGAACTCGAGAGCCTCTACGGGGGTTCATTGGGCAACCTTGAATTCAACCTGCGGCGCTACTCGCTCGCCATCGACGAGTACAAGCACTTTATTCAGGAGCGCCTGCTGTGGATACCTACCCGCGCCCCATTCTCCCTGATTCGAGGGACCGCGCTGCCGACGCAACTGGGGGAGCTGTTCGTCGCCGAACGCTGGTTGCATGAAATTCGCCAGCTGCCGGCCGCGCTTGCTGGCAAGCCACTGCTGGCCCTCATGCTGGTGTTGGTACTGGTGCTGGCTTATAACGCCCCCCGCATCCGGAGCCGGATCGTTGCCAGTAGTCGGGAGGTGGGTTTTGTGCGAACCGACGTATTCTCCAACACTCTGATGGCGCTTGGCCTGAGCCTGCTGCTATCGATTGTTTGGCCGCTGGTGATGTGGATTATAGCCAGACTGCTGGAGCCGCAGGACTCGAGGTCCGATCTCGGTCTGGCCCTGCACACGGCCCTGGCGCAGGGGGCGTTGTATTTCTGGGCGCTTGAGTTCATGCGCGCCGTACTCATGCCCAAGGGTTTGATCGCCGCTCATTTTCGCTGGCCGGTGCAACGCACAGCACTCACTTACAAGAGGGTCGTATGGTTGGAACGAACCTTCCTGCCGGCGTTGATACTGGTCCTCTTTACCCTGGCCCTCTACCCCACCGAGGTTGGCGGGGCGCTGGGCGCTGTGGGGGTGATCGTGCTCTTGTTGTCAGTGGCGGTTTTCTTCCGCGACACACCGCAGTACATGCAGGGCAAGGTGAGCGTCCTGCTGGGCGACGAGGCGCCCGCAAAGGACTCAGTCCCCGGCCGCGTGGTGCGGCATCTGTTGGTGTGGGTACCGGCCTCGGCGGTCATCGCCGTGCTGCTCGGGTATAGTTACGCCGCCCTCACCCTCAGTTTGTTGCTGGTCAAGACGGTCGGCGCTTTCGTCCTGGTATTTTTGCTCAACGAGCTGGCGATGCGCTGGCTGTCTATCGCCCGCCGGCGGATGGTGGCCAGGGCCCGGGTCGAGGCGGAGCATGCCACTGCGACGGAGGTTGAGACCGCCGCGGCAGCTGAAGCGCTGGAAACTGATCCCGAACTGCTCAGTGACGAGGGTACCAAACTTATCAACCTGCTGAGCCTGCTGGGCCTGGTGGCGGTCATACTGGCGATCTGGGCGGAAGTGGTGCCTGCCATGGGAATACTTGACTCGCTGCAGCTGTGGACCCGGCAGGGTGTGGTGGACGGGGTGGAATTACCCGTGCCAGTCACCCTGGCGGATATTTTCAAAGCGGTGGTGATCGCCGCGCTCGGCTGGACGGCCCTGCGCCGTGTTCCCGGCCTGCTGGAGATCTTTCTGCGGCAGAAAGCGGGGGTGGCGGCGGCATCGGCCTACGCGGCCACGCGGGTATTCCAGTATGCGGCCACCGGGATACTGGTTGTTGTCGTGATGAGTTCCCTCGGTGGCAACTGGTCACAGATTCAGTGGGCGGTGGCGGCCCTCAGCCTGGGTATCGGCTTCGGCCTGCAGGAAATCGTGGCAAACTTCATCAGCGGGCTGATTATCCTGTTCGAGCAACCCATCCGGGTGGGGGATACCGTGACGGTGGGCACGACCTCGGGCAAGGTGACCAAGATCCGGATCAGGGCCACGACCATACGCGACTTCGACCGGCGCGAGCTGCTGGTGCCCAACAAGGAATTCATCACCCAGCAGTTGCTTAACTGGTCCCTGTCGGACCAGGTGACGCGCTGGGTGGTGGAGGTGGGAGTTGCCTATGGCTCGGATATCGAGCGGGCGATGTTCGAAATTCGCGATGCGTTGCGGGCACAACCGCTCATCCTGAATGACCCCGAGCCCACCGTGACCTTTGAACTGTTTGGCGAAAGCAGTCTGCTGATCAGGGCCCGTTACTTCATGGACCAGCTGGATCACAAGCCGCAGGTCTCAAGCAACCTGATGCTCGATATCAACCGGCGCCTGAAAGAGAAGGGAATAGTTATTGCTTTCCCCCAGCGGGACGTGCACATCGACACCAGCCAGCCCCTGGAAATCAGGATGGTCGAGGGGGGCAGGCAGCAGGCCCGTGCAGCGCCGGATCAGCCCGGCGAAGCGTGACAGCGAGCAGTGCGCCCTATGAAGCGCGCGCAAACACAGGAGGAAGACATGTCCGGATTCGACAAGGTGGTAGGCAGCTATGAGGAAGCCATGGCGGGCCTGGAAGACAATATGACCGTGATCGCCGGCGGCTTCGGCCTGTGCGGTATACCCGAGAACCTCATCAAGGAAATCAAGCGCAAGGGCACTCGTGGCCTGACGGTGGTCTCGAATAACTGCGGCACCGACAAGTTCGGCCTCGGCATACTGCTGGTGGATAAGCAGATTCGCAAGATGGTGGCGTCCTACGTGGGCGAGAATGCCCTGTTCGAGGCCCAGATGATGAGCGGTGAACTGGAGGTGGAACTGACCCCGCAGGGCACCCTCGCGGAAAAAATGCGCGCCGGCGGCGCCGGTATTCCGGCCTTCTATACCGCTACCGGCTACGGTACGCCGGTAGGTGAGGGCAAGGAGGTGCGCCAGTTCAAGGGCCGGCATTACATACTCGAGGAAGCCATCCACGGGGATTTCTCCATCGCCAAGGCCTGGAAGGCTGACCGCTACGGCAACCTGGTCTTTCGCAAGACGGCGCGCAATTTCAACCCGATGGCAGTCACCGCCGGCAAAATAGCGGTGGTGGAAGTGGAGGAAATCGTGGAGGTGGGCGCACTCGATCCCGATGAGATCCACCTGCCGGGTATCTATGTGAATCGGCTGATCCAGGGCACGTTTGAAAAAAATATCGAACAGCGCACCGTGCGCAGCGCTTAGGGGGCAACAGGCAATGGCTTTGACGCGTGAACAACTGGCGCAGCGTGTGGCGCAGGAATTCCAGGACGGCTACTACATCAACCTGGGAATAGGTATTCCCACCCTGGCAGCAAACTATATACCCGAGGGGGTGGAAGTCATGCTGCAGTCCGAGAACGGCCTGCTCGGGATGGGGCCTTTCCCGCGGGAAGATGAAGTGGACCCGGACCTCATCAACGCGGGCAAGCAGACCGTGACCATGGCGCGGGGCGCGTCGATATTTTCCTCCGCCGACTCCTTCGCGATGATTCGCGGCGGCCATGTCGACCTCACAGTGCTTGGGGCATTCGAGGTGGACTGCCAGGGCAACATCGCCTCTTACATGATCCCTGGCAAGCTGATCAAGGGCATGGGCGGCGCCATGGACCTGGTGGCCGGCGCTGACAATATCATCGTCACCATGACCCACGCCTCCAAGCACGGCGAATCGAAGCTGCTCAATACGTGCACCCTGCCGCTGACGGGCAAGGGCTGTATCAAGCGGGTACTCACCGACCTGGCGCTGCTGGATATCGAGGACGGCAGCTTCATCCTGCGCGAGCGCGCGCCAGGCGTGAGCGTGGAGGAAATCGTGCGGCTCACGGCCGGCAAACTGGTGGTTCCCGGGCATGTGCCGGAAATGCAGGTCGCGTATCCGGGGTAGTTGACGGCGCGTCCATAAGCCGTCCGGCCCTCCCGGCGGGTGGCGTCGTTTCCGCCTGTTTGCGGTCCCGATTTCCTGTATCATTTCGCCGCGTCCAGAAAGCGGTTTTAA
>JBFZEF010000254.1:0-15234 GCA_041307045.1 Halioglobus sp. | reverse complement strand
AAAAATTCGGACTCGAACAGTGCTAGCAGAAAGCCCCACTATTGTTTGCTGCGCTAAGCGCGACCTGATGATTTCGCGGGGCTGGTAGCCGGCCGCGCCCTCGGATCGCGCTGTATGCGGGTTGTCCGGAACGTTGGAGTAGCGCCCGATCCGAGCGCTGAGTGTCGGGGTAAGCAGCGCTGGACCGTTGGAGGCCATGGATGGCCGACACGAGCCCCCATGGACGGGTTTACGGCGTGTCCAGCGCTGCTTACCCTGACACTCAGCGCGGATGGCAATCAGCGATCAAAACTCTCCGTCCTTAAACACTATCGCTGAGTTATAGAACCAACCCAGGCAAACTCAATCCAACGCATCCAGCGCCTCGGACAGTTTCGCCACCGCTATCACCTGCATACCCTTGATCTCGCCCTTGGGTGCATTGCCCTTCGGCACGATGGCGCGCCTGAAACCGTGCTTGGCCGCCTCCGACAGGCGCTCCTGCCCGCTGGGCACCGGGCGGATTTCGCCGGACAGTCCCACCTCGCCGAATATCACCATGTCCCGGGGCAGGATCCGGTCGCGGTAGCTGGAAACGACAGCCATCAGCAGGGCCAGGTCGGCGCTGGTTTCGAGCACCTTGACCCCGCCCACCACGTTGGCGAACACGTCCTGGTCGCCCACCTGCAGGCCGCCGTGGCGGTGGAGCACTGCCAGCAGCATGGCCAGGCGGTTCTGCTCCAGCCCCACCGCCACCCGGCGGGGATTGCCCAGGGCGCTGTCATCCACCAGCGCCTGGATCTCCACCAAGAGCGGACGGGTGCCCTCCCAGACCACCATGACGGCGCTGCCGGCGGCGGGTTCAGTGCTGCGATCGAGGAAGATGGCGGAGGGGTTTTTCACCTCGCGCATGCCGCGGTCCGTCATGGCGAACACGCCCAGCTCGTTGACCGGGCCAAAACGGTTCTTCTGCCCGCGCAGGGTGCGGAAGCGGGAGTCGTCCGTGCCTTCGAGCAGGATCGAGCAGTCGATCATATGCTCCAGCACCTTGGGCCCCGCCAGGGAGCCGTCCTTGGTGACGTGGCCCACCAGTACCAGCACCGTGCCGGTTTGCTTGGCGAAGCGGGTGAGCCAGGCGGCGCACTCGCGCACCTGGGACACGCTGCCCGGGGCGGAGGCCAGCTCCGCCGTGTGCACGACCTGGATGGAGTCCACCACCACCACCCGGGGCCGGAACTCCTCCAGCGCGGCGATAATGGTTTCCACATTGGTCTCGGACATCATCCGCAGGCGGTCCGTGGGCAAGCCCAGCCGGTTGGCGCGCATGGCCACCTGCTGCAGGGATTCCTCGCCGGTGATGTACAGGGCGTCCATGTGCGCCGCCAGGTGGCACATGGTCTGCAGCAGCAGGGTGCTCTTGCCCGCCCCCGGGTTGCCGCCTACCAGGATCGCCGAGCCCGGCACCAGGCCACCCCCCAGCACCCGGTCAAATTCACCCGTCCCGCTGGAGAAGCGGGGCAGGTCTGCAAGGTCGATATCCTGCAGGATGCGGGCGCCGGCCAGGGCACCGGCGAACCCGGCCCGATTGGCGCCGGCCCCGCCCCCCGCGCGGCCCGCTCCCTTGCCGGCGCCCGGGCCGAGGCGAATCTCCGCCAGGGTGTTCCAGGCGCCACAGTCGCTGCACTGGCCCTGCCACTTGGCGTAGTCCGAGCCGCAGTCGTTACAGACGAAGGCGGTTTTCTGCTTTGCCATGGGTATCCCCGTAAAAAATCAGGCGCCTGTCTATGAGCCGCGCCGCAAGCTCGGTATCCTACCAGACTCGAACGACCCTGCCGGAAATCCGATGCCTGAATCTTCCCTGGTCCCCGAGCGCCAGCTCGTCTTCTCGCCCGCCCTGGCGGCGACGATAGGGCTGGGAGAGGCGATCCTGCTGCAGCAGCTGCAGGGTTTGCTTGACCACCACAGCCCCGAGCTGCACGGCGGCCACGCCTGGCTCAGCGTGGAGCGCGCGCTGCTGCTGCGGCTCCTGCCCTTCTGGGGCATCGAGGATTTGCAGCGCGTCAGCCGCAGCCTGGTGGACAAGGGTGTGCTGCTGGTGGACTCGCCGCCGCTGCAGCAGAGCGAGCGCCTGGTGTTCGCTTTCAACGAGCCGGTGCCGCAGGCCGACTCCCCGGCGGCGGCCAGCGAAGCCGCCATACCCGCCCGCCGCAGCGCCGGCCTGTTGCCCCTGCACTGGGGCCCGAGCGAGGACATGCTGCAGTTGCTGGCCCTCAACCACAACATACCGCGCCAGTTCGCCCTCGACCAACTGGAGGATTTCATCTTTTACTGGCGCGAGCGCGGCGAAACCAGCCACGCCTGGGAAAACAAGTTCCGCCAGCATGTCATCAGCAACTGGCGCCACCACCAGCAGGGCCAGGCCGAGGCCTTTCGCGCCCCTGCGGCCCGGCTGGACAACAGCTGGCGCCCCAGCCTGGACGCCCTGGAGATCATGCAGCGCGGCGGCATCGACCGGGAGTTTATCGACGAAGCGATTCCGGAGTTCATCCTGTACTGGCGCGAACGGGGCGCGGCGCCAAAGGAACTGAACTCGAAATTTATCCAGCACATCCGCATCCAGTGGGCGAAGTACAGCTCCAGCCTGGAGCACAGCACGGAACCCAGGCGCATCGCCGATAACTGGCAACCCGCCGAGGATGTGTTCGACATCCTGCGGATGTCGCATATCGACACCGAATTTGCCCGGTCGCTACTGGCCGAGTTCATCGTATACTGGCGCGACAGCAACCAGACCCATACATCCTGGAACAGCAAATTCCTGCAACACGTGAAATACCACTGGGCCAAACGCCACCAGATCGAACAAGCGGGACACCACCATGCCGGACAGCAGGGAACTAGTACAACGGGTCGCACAAGGGATCGCAGCCTCCAGCAGGACCTCACCGACACCTCGTGGGCAGACTGAGACCGGTCGCGCCGCGGCGACCGAGGCGCACGTCGAGGCGCTGAACCAGGTCTTCGCCCTGTTCCGGCTGAACTACCACAACCAGTACTACGCCGCGTTCCCCGATGCCGAGCAGCTGCGGCAAATCAAGAAATTATGGCTGGAATCGCTGTCGGACTATCCTGTGGAGCAGATTCTCAAGGGCGCAAAACACGCGATCGAGAACAGTGAATACCTGCCCACGCTGAACCGCATGCTGGAATGCTGCCGGCAGGGCCTGGCCGATTTCGGCCTGCCCGCCGCACACGACGCCTACGTGGAAGCCTGCCGCGCGGGCTCGCCCAAATCCGCCCAGGCCTGGAGTCATCCGGCAGTCTACCTGGCCGGTCGCGACAGCGACTGGTTCTTCCTCACCAACAGTACCGAGCGCACCAGCTGGCCGGTGTTCAAGGCGCACTATGAACGCTACTGCACGCGCGTGCTGCGCGGGGAGTCGCTGGCCATACCAGAACCGGCGGCACTGGAGAAAGAGCCTGGCAAGCCGCTGCCCAGCGAGGAGCAGCTGGCGCGCCTGAAGGCGCTGCGGGAGCAAACCGGCCTGTAGGAGCCTGCCGGGCTCAGGATTGATCTACTGCCGCTGCACCACCGGCCTACTCGAACAGACTGCGCAGACGCTCGAGCTCGGATGGGGTCCAGCCTTCAGGTTCGGCCAGGGCAAGCCAGGCCTCGATGTAGTCGGCCGCCGCGAATTCGTGGCCGAAGCCGGGTGGCGCAGTGCCGACAACCATATCCGCGGCCAGCTGCAGCATGGTGACGACAGGAAACCAGCGCAAATCGGCAGAGACGTCAGGGCCGCGCGGCTCGCGCATCCAGTCGGGTTCGCTCCAGGCGATACTCGGATCGAAAAAGGTGATGGGATCGCTGGCGTATTGCAAAAAGACGATGCGGAAATCGTTCCATGCCGCGTATCCCTCCAGGGGGCCGCTGGTCTGGTTCATGAAACGGGCCACGGCTCCACCGCGATAGCGCGGCAACCAGGCCGGCGATCCCGGCTCCCGGTCCCGGGTCATGCGCCGCCAACTGTCGTTGCGAAAGGGCGGGCCGCTCCAGAGCGCCCCGGAAAAAGGCGCATCGATGATGTCGAACAGGTTGAATGACAGGTCGGAATTCAGCGAGCCCAGGCTCAGGCCGCTCAGGAACAGGCGCGGCCGCGCGTCAGCCGGCAGCGTGCGCCAGTAACCATATATCTCCACAAACACCGCCCGGGCGTTCTCCGCCCCGTAGGCGGCCTGGGTCAGCAGAGCCAGGGGACTGTTAAGGTAGGAATACTGCACGGCAACCGTCGCGACATCGCCGCGAAACAGGTACTCGGCCGGGTCCTGCGACGCCTCGTCCACCCAGCCGGTTCCGGTCGGCGTCACCAGCAGCAGGACCGAGCGCTCAAAACCGCCGGCACGTTTCAGTTCCTCCAGCGCCAGACGCGCCCGCTGCTCGGGCGTGTCAGCCGAGTTGAGCCCCACGTATACGCGCACCGGCGCGGGCACCGCCGTCCCGAAGAAGGCGCTGAGATCATCTGCGTCGGGCCCGCTGGAAATGAAACGCCGCCCCTGGCGACCGAGCTGCTGCCAGGCGACCAGTGACTCCGCGCTGCCCGTCTGTTCCGGGCGCGAGGGCCGTGGCAGGTCGTCCTCGATCAGCGCATCCAACTGCGCAAACGACTGGTCGGCCGTCCGCAGCAGGAAATTGAACAGCACACCATCGACCGCGGACCAGAACAACAACACCGCGAGGACGATACCCACCAGGTGCGAAATGCGCGGCGGCACATAGCGTGCGAGCTGGACTGACAGAAAGTGGAAGGTGCGCCGGAACAGTCGCGCCAGGGTCAGCAGCACCACAAACGCCAGGGCCGCGACGGGACCGACAGCGGCAGGTCGCAAACCGGCGGAATCCTCCATGCCCATCAAAGCGCGCAGGGAATCCTGCCAGGAGGTGGCCTGCCACAGGAAATAGACCGCGATCAGTGCACACAGCACCCCCGCGACAAGCGTCAACAGGCGAGTGAGGCGCGGCCCGGCGACGGGAATGTGCAGGAATTTCCACAGCGCGAGGCCGGCGACGCCGAAGCCATAGCCGATGGCGAATGACACGCCCGCCAGCAGGCCCTGCACCGCGGGCGGCCGCGGCAGCAGCGATGGCGTCAGCGAGACGGACAGGAACACCGTGCCCAGCAATACACCGACAATGCTCAATCTGAAAATGGACCGGATGTACTCTTGGGACAGCATGGCGGATGCGCTCGACGAGCCAGATGGGAGTGAGGCAGAGTATACGCCCGCAGAGAGCCCGGGTCTGCTCCCGCGCCGCGATGCCGGCGCCGGGACCTGCCGGCAACCTGTGCCGGCAGCAGTAGCGGGAGGAGCTAGGCCTGGGGCTGGGCCGCAGCCGCTTGCTTGACCAGAGTCTGCAGCTCGCCGTTTTCGTACATCTCGGTGACGATATCGCAGCCGCCGACCAGCTCGCCGTTCACCCACAGCTGGGGAAACGTCGGCCAGTTGGCGTACCTGGGCAGGTTGGCCCGGACGTCCGGATTGGCGAGGATATCGACATAGGCGAAGCGCTCGCCGCAGGCCATCAGGGCCTGCACGGTACGGGCCGAAAATCCGCACTGGGGCTGGTTGGGGGATCCCTTCATGTAGAGCAGGATGCTGTTGCTTGCGATTTGCTCTTTGATTGTCTCGATAATATCCATTGCTTGTCCTATGCCTTCACTGTTGCGCAGCTGCGTGTTTCCGACGCCAGAATTTCACTGGCTGCCCTGCGCCGGGGAGCCATTCTACCCTATTCCACAGGCTCGCTGTCCATTGGGACCACAGAGAGCCCCACTGGTTCACGGCCGGGGCAGGCCAATTGCCAAGTTTTGGCGATGGCGCTATAGTCAGCCATTCCGAGGCAGCTCCCGCTGCCTTTTTGCGTTTATAGGAGTTCGAGATTGATGTCGGCGTTGATGCAGACTTATACCAGGTTGCCGGTGACCTTCAGTCACGGCGAGGGCGTATACCTGTATGACACCACCGGCCGCCGCTACCTCGACGCTATCGCCGGCATTGCCGTCAACGGCCTGGGACACGCCCACCCGGCGGTCACCGCTGCCATTCGGGAGCAGGCGGACAAGCTGGTGCACACCTCGAACCTCTACCGCATCGAGGCCCAGGAGCAGCTGGGCGAGGTGCTGACCGGCGTCGCCGGTATGGAGAACTGCTTTTTCGGCAACTCCGGCGCGGAGGCCAACGAGGCGGCGATCAAGCTGGCGCGCCTGTACGGGCACCAGCGCGAAATCGACAGGCCCGCCATCGTGGTGCTGGAGGGCGCCTTTCACGGGCGCACCCTGGCCACCCTGAGCGCCACCGGCAACCGCAAGATCCAGGCGGGTTTCGAACCCCTGGTGACCGGCTTCACCCGCGCCCCGCGCAACGATGTGCAGGCGCTACGCCAGATCGCCGCCAACAATCCCGCGGTGGTGGCGGTGTTGATGGAGCCGATCCAGGGTGAGAGTGGCGTGCATCCGCTCAGTGCTGAATACCTGCAGGCGGTGCGCGAAATCTGTGACCAGCAGCAGTGGCTGCTGATGCTGGACGAAGTGCAGACCGGCAATGGTCGCACCGGCAGCTACTTCGCCTACCAGGGCATGGGGCTGGTACCCGATGTGGTTACCACCGCCAAGGGCCTCGGCAATGGCATACCGATCGGCGCCTGCCTGGCGCGAGGCGCCGCCGCCCGGGTACTGGGCGCTGGCCAGCACGGATCGACCTTTGGCGGCAACCCTCTGGTCTGCGCGACCGCGCTGGCCGTGGTCAAAACCATTACCGACGAGGCCCTGGCGGCAAACGCCACTGCCATGGGACAGCTCATCGTCGAGAGCCTGTGGGCCGACAGCGCGGCGGCGGAGAAGATCGCCGAGATCCGCGGCCGCGGCCTGATGCTGGGCATCGAGCTGCGCACGGAGTGCGGCGAGCTGGCACAGCGGGCACTCGAGGCAGGGCTGCTGATCAATGTCACCGCGGGCAACACCATCCGCCTGTTGCCGCCGCTGATCATCAATGCCCGGGAAGCGCGAGAACTGGCTGCGACATTGGCCGGGCTGATTCAGCAAACCTGAGAGCGCCCTTGCGCGGCTCTACCAGTTACCCGATCGACCCAAGGGATTCGACCATGTCTGACACTCGGCATTTCCTCACACTACTGGATTTCAGCCCCGCCGAACTGGAGCAGCTGATCAGGCGCGCCATAGCAATGAAGCAGGAGCAGCGGGCGGGCGTCGACCAGCGCGCTTTCCCGGGGAAAGTACTGGCGATGATATTCGCCAAATCCTCCACCCGCACCCGCGTCTCCTTCGAGACAGGCATGGCGCAACTGGGCGGTCACGCCATGTTCCTGTCCCCCCAGGACACCCAACTCGGCCGCGGAGAACCAATAGAGGACAGCGCCAGGGTCATCTCGTCGATGGTCGACATCGTGATGATTCGCACCTTCGGCCACGATATCGTGGAGCGATTCGCCGCCCACTCCAGCGTTCCGGTGATCAACGGGCTGACCGATGACTTCCACCCCTGCCAGCTGTTGGCGGACATCCAGACCTGGGTCGAGCACCGCGGCAGCATCGCCGGCAGGACCGTGTGCTGGGTGGGGGACGGCAACAATATGTGCCAGTCCTATATCAATGCCGCCCGGCAGTTCGACTTCGAGCTGCGCGTGGCCTGCCCGCCCGGATTCGAACCCGACGCCCGCCTGGTGGCGGACAATGCGGCGCGGGTCAGGATCGAGCGCGACCCCCTGCGCGCCGCCGCCGGCGCTGACCTCGTGGTCACCGACGTGTGGGCTTCAATGGGCCAGGAAGAAGAGCAGCTCAGGCGGGCCCAGGCCTTCGCCGGCTACCAGGTCAACGCGCAGCTGATGAGCCGGGCCGCCACTGACGCCCTCTACATGCACTGCCTGCCGGCCCACAGGGGCGAGGAAATCAGTGCCGAGCTGATGGACTCGCCGGCCACGGTCATCTGGGACGAGGCCGAAAACCGGCTGCATGCCCAGAAGGCCCTGATAGAAGCCCTGCTGCTGGCGAACGCCTAGGAACCTGTCAACTTAATATTGATTCGAGATATAAACCCCTTTCCATATAAAAAATTTATTGGTTCCACCCCTTTCGGGAGCTTCCAGGGCAACGCCGGCAAGCAGCTGGCGGCTTGCGCGGTTAGCGGGTACAGACCCAGCGCCGTATGCACAACTTATCCACAGAATAAACCCAGTCTAGTGCTCTTGCATTGTGCCTGTCGGCGCTTTATCTTGTGTGCAAACCAGTTCTCTACCCCTATATGTTGGGTGTGGCGGCCAAAAAATGACCAGATAACTGCACCTGGCCGACCCAGCAAACAAAAAAGCAGGCAATAACCCCGCAGCCGCAGTGCCGGCCGCCGGGGAGGGGCATTCAGGGCAGTCAGCCGATGCCGGGCCGGGGGGCGGGCAGTGAGCGGGAGGATTCTAGCAGTGGTAATCCAACAACAATAAGGCATCAGGCCAGGACAGCGGAGCAGATATGCACACACAAACCAGTACCACGGGCAGCGCCAGCGCCACCCCGACCCAGGACAAAGCCACCGTCAGCGCGAGCATAGCGGCGACAGCGCCGGGGCAAATGCGCGTCATCAAACGCAACGGCACCGTCGTGCCCTTTGAAACCAGCAAGATCACGGTGGCGATCACCAAGGCCTTCCTGGCCGTGGAGGGCGGCAACGCCGCCGCCTCCAGCCGCATCCATGAAACCGTGGCGCGCCTGACCGAACAGGTCACCGCGACCTTCCAGCGCCGCATGCCCTCCGGCGGCACCATCCATATCGAGGATATCCAGGACCAGGTGGAGCTGTCGCTGATGCGCGCCGGCGAACACAAGATCGCCCGGGACTACGTCATCTACCGGGAAGAGCAGGCCCGCAAGCGCGCTGCCAAGCAGGCCCTGTCCCCGGCCACCCAGGCGGCCGCCGGCAATATCAAGGTCATCCAGCCGGACGGCAGCAGCGCGCCGCTGGACCTGGAGCGCATTCACACCATCGTCAACGAGGCCTGTGTCGGCCTCGAGGATGTGAGTGAAACCCGCATCCTCGACGAGGCCCTGCGCAACCTGTACGACGGCGTGACCGCCGCGGAATTGAGCACCTCCCTGGTAATCACCGCCCGCACCATGATCGAACAGGAGCCCAATTACACCTATGTATCCGCCCGCCTGCTGTGCGACAACCTGCGCGCCGAGGCCCTGAATTTCCTCGGGGTGGCCACCAGCGCCACCCAGGGCGATATGCACACCCTGTACGCCCGGGCCCTCCCCGCCTACATCGAAAAGGGCGTGGCGCTGGAACTGCTGGCGCCCGAGCTCAAGGACTTCGACCTGGAGCGCCTGGGCCGCGCCCTGCTGCCCGAGCGCGACCTGCAGTTTACCTACCTCGGCCTGCAGACCCTGTACGACCGCTACTTCATCCACAGCAACGATGTGCGCATCGAGCTGCCGCAGATTTTCTTCATGCGCGTCGCCATGGGCCTGGCCACCCGGGAAGATGACAGGAATGCCCGCGCCATAGAGTTCTACGAGCTGCTCTCGTCGTTCGACTACATGGCATCCACGCCCACCCTGTTCAACGCGGGCACCCTGCGGCCGCAACTGTCCTCCTGCTACCTCACCACGGTACCGGACGACCTGCACGGTATTTACGGCGCCATCCAGGACAACGCCATGCTGTCCAAGTTCGCCGGCGGCCTCGGCAACGACTGGACCCAGGTGCGCGCCCTGGGCGCCTACATCAAGGGCACCAACGGCAAGTCCCAGGGCATCGTGCCCTTCCTGAAAGTGGTCAACGACACCGCGGGGGCGGTCAACCAGGGCGGCAAGCGCAAGGGCGCGGTCTGTGCCTACCTGGAGACCTGGCACCTGGACATCGAGGAGTTTGTCGAGCTGCGCAAGAACACCGGCGACGACCGCCGCCGCACCCACGACATGAACACCGCCAACTGGATTCCCGACCTGTTCATGAAGCGGGTATTCGACGGCGGCGAGTGGACCCTGTTCTCCCCCAACGACGTGCCCGACCTGCACGACCTGTACGGCAAGCCCTTCGAGGAGCGCTACGCCCAGTACGAGGCGATGACCCGCAGCGGCGAGCTGAAGCTGTTCAAGACAGTCAAGGCCGAGAACCTGTGGCGCAAGATGCTGGGGATGTTGTTCGAGACCGGCCACCCCTGGATGACCTTCAAGGATCCCTGCAACCTGCGCTCGCCGCAGCAGCATGTGGGCGTTGTGCACTCCTCCAACCTGTGCACCGAGATCACCCTCAATACCAACAAGGACGAGATCGCCGTGTGCAACCTGGGCTCGATCAACCTGCCCCAGCATATCGACGACAACGGCCTCAACCTCGACAAGCTGCGCCGCACCGTGCGCACCGCTGTGCGTATGCTCGACAATGTGATCGATATCAACTACTACTCGGTGCCCCAGGCGAAGAACTCCAACCTGCTGCACCGCCCGGTGGGCCTGGGCCTGATGGGATTCCAGGACGCGCTCTACAAGCAGCACCTGGCCTACGGATCGGAACAGGCTGTTGATTTCGCCGATCGCTCCATGGAGGCGATCAGCTACTACGCGATCGAGGCTTCCAGCGAGCTGGCGGTTGAGCGCGGCGCCTACAGCAGTTTCCCCGGCTCCCTGTGGAGCCAGGGCGTGTTTCCCATCGACTCGCTGGACCGCCTGATCGAGCACCGCGGCGCCGACTACATCCAGGTCGACCGCAGCCAGACACTGGACTGGCCGTCCCTGCGCGAGACCGTCAGGGCCCGCGGCATGCGCAACTCCAATGTCATGGCGATCGCGCCCACCGCGACCATCGCCAATATTACCGGCGTGTCCCAGTCGATCGAGCCGACCTACCAGAATCTGTACGTCAAATCGAACCTGTCCGGCGAATTCACCGTGGTCAACCCCTACCTGGTCAACGACCTGAAGGCCCGCGGCCTGTGGGACAAGGTGATGGTCAATGACCTCAAGTACTACGACGGCAGTGTGCTCGCCATCGACCGCATTCCCACCGATCTCAAGGCCATCTATGCAACCGCCTTCGAGGTGGAGCCGCGCTGGCTGGTGGAGTCCGCCAGCCGCCGCCAGAAGTGGATCGACCAGGCCCAGTCGCTGAACCTGTACATCAACAATGCCAACGGCAAGAAGCTGGATATCACCTACCGCATGGCCTGGTACTGCGGCCTGAAAACCACCTATTACCTGCGCTCGCTCGCCGCCACCGGCACCGAGAAGTCGACCATCGAGTCGGGCAAGCTGAACGCTGTTGCCAGAGAAGTCCTGGCGGCGCCGGTGCCTAAGGCCTGCTCGCTGGATGATCCGGATTGTGAGGCCTGCCAGTAGCAGCAGGGAATTACCTATGTCAATTGACCAGATAAAAGCCAGGGGACTGTAAGAGATGTTGAGTTGGGATGACTACCACAAACAGGAATCGGCGCCGTCAGGGGCCGGCGCCGGCAAGCTGCAGGGCGTGGCGCTGGCCATCGACCTCGAACCGGATCTGGTGCCTGCGCACGCCGCTGCCAGCGCCAACGCTGGCGGGGCCAGCAGGGTCGCGCCGACGGCAGTCGCGGACAATATCGCCAGGGCGCGGGAGTCGATAGAAAGCCTCGACATCGCACCCGGCCTGGAGGAGCTCGAAATGGGCGCCGCCCGGGTCTCGGTGGATGAGAAGGCCATGATCAACTGTCGCGCCGACCTCAACCAGCTGGTGCCCTTCAAGTATGACTGGGCCTGGCAGAAGTACATCGACGGCTGCGCCAATCACTGGATGCCCCAGGAAATCAACATGACCGCCGACGTGGCGACCTGGCGCAGCAAGGACGGCCTCACGGATGACGAGCGCCGTATCGTCATGCGCAACCTGGGCTATTTTTCCACCGCGGACTCGCTGGTGGCAAACAACCTGGTTCTGGCCATCTATCGCCTGATCACCAACCCCGAGTGCCGCCAGTACATCCTGCGCCAGGCCTTCGAAGAGGCCATCCATACCCACGCCTACCAGTACTGTATCGAGTCCCTGGGGATGGATGAGGGCGCGGTGTTCAATATGTACCGCGAAGTGCCCTCGGTGGCCAAGAAGGCCGCCTGGAGCATCAGCCATACCCACGCCCTGTCAGACCCGCACTTCAAGACCGGCACGGCGGAAAATGACCAAACGCTGCTGCGCAACCTGATCGGTTTCTACGCGGTGACCGAGGGCATTTTCTTCTACTGCGGCTTTACCCAGATTCTCTCCATGGGCCGCCGCAACAAGATGACCGGTGTCGCGGAGCAGTTCCAGTACATCCTGCGGGATGAGTCCATGCACCTGAACTTCGGCATCGACGTGATCAACCAGATCAAGCTCGAGAACCCGCACCTGTGGACCGACACGTTCAAGCAGGAGGCCATCCAGATGATCCTGGAGGGCACCCAGCTGGAAATCGAGTATGCCCGCGACACCATGCCCCGGGGTGTCCTAGGCATGAACGCGGCGATGATGGAAGAGTACCTGCACTTCATCGCCAACCGGCGCCTGGCCCAGCTCGGCCTGCCGGAGCAATTCCCGGGCGCGCAGAACCCGTTCCCCTGGATGTCGGAAATCATGGACCTGCGCAAGGAGAAGAACTTCTTCGAAACCCGTGTTATCGAGTACCAGACCGGCGGCGCCCTTAACTGGGGCGACTGATAACAGGCCCGGGTGCCCCCCGGGCCGCCCCTAACTCACGTCCACAACCGGGAGGTTGGAGATGAGCAACAGTGGCAAGAACCAGGCGGATACCGAGACTATCCTGATGGCCCTCGACCAGATCAGCCAGACGATAGAAGTGATGACCAGCGTGGTCGGGCGCCTGCGCAGCTATTTACAGCAGCGCGAGGCGGCAGCCGGGGTGGAGCAGTCCGCGCCCACTGCATCGCTCACTGACCAGACCGTGCACTGAAAATTGCCGGGCGGGACAACGAGCTCCCGCGACGGGCGGGATGAGGCAACAGCCCACACCTGAGCAATCCCTCAGGACAATGGTAAACCGCGACTATGCGAGAGGTAATTGGGCCGGCGATTACCTTTTCCAGTAGCCAAGAGAGTCCAGGTCAAAACTGCCAAAGACGATTTCGTTTTTCTTATTCCCGCCGAGGTTGGTGATGACGGGACCGCCGGCCTGTCCCCAACCTTCACTGCCAGGCAATTGACGCGTGACAAAACTGCCGTCTGCCTTTTGCTCCATCCAGTACAGCCCCCGTGCTCCATCCCCGGAAACTGCAAGGTCGATGCGATCGTCATCATTCAGGTCTCCGGCGGCGATCGACCCCGGGGCAGCCTGGCCTACGCCGCCGGTGACAGGGAAAGCACCGGCTGGAGTCAGCTGCCGCACATTCCAGGGCTGCCGTGGATCAACGCCCGGTGTGAATTCATAAACGGCGGGTTGCGGGTAGAGAGAAAACGGGCGGAATGTGACGTTCGGGTTGGTGTGGTTGGTGGCAACCCAGCGCGTGATTCCGTCGCCCAGCAGGTCATCCACAGCAGTGATCATAAAGCCGGGGCCCTGATCCAGCCCGATCGCATGCTTGCTGAAAGCGCCTCCGCCCAGGTTTTCGAACCACACGAAGGATGCAGAATCGGCGTCGCGGGCATCCAGGGGGAAAAAAGGCTGCCCCGCCACGTCACCGAAAAATTGCGGTGACACGATGTCCATGTCGCCGTCACCGTCGACATCATGGGCTTCGATAAGACCGCCCCCACCCAGTCCGGCGGTTGCCGCGGGTGCAAACGTGCCGTCACCGACTCCGTAGAAAATGTGGAGCTCCAGGACATCGTCAAAGGGATTCGAGGCAACCCCGGCATCCTCCGCCACACTGGCAATGTCTGCAATGCCGTCTCCGTCGAAGTCTTCGAACACAGCGGAGTGGTAGGAGAAGGGCGAGCCGGTGACGATATCATGGCGCACCCACCGGGTGCCGTCCTTCTGGTTTTCCCACCAGGTAAGCGAACCTCGCGCCTGTCCGATCGAGGTGTCGAAGAAGTAGCCTCCCGGCACAATGAGGTCCACGTGCTTGTCATCGTTGATAAGGGCCGGCTGCGCCCGGTTGGGGAAAGTGATCAACTCCTTCTCGCCGACCACTACGTGCTTTATGGCCTTGGACCTTTCTTTCTTGTCCGCATAGCCTCGATAGGCTCCGCTGTAGACAGTGACAGTGCCGGAATCGGATATCACGGGCCCCGACGGACCCACCGATACCGGCCCGAACCCGCTGACGATCAGTTCCGGCTTGCTGCCCGAGCGAACATTCGCCTCAACAACGAAGGCCGCGCCGGGCAGGCCCTTGTCGATCAGCACGGCCTGGTAACCAGGGTCGCCGGCTTTGCCGGGCGTGCCGGCCATCAGCAGGGAGGCTCCCAGCAGCGGAAACAGCAGCGTCTTCGTTTTCATCTTGTTCAGCATCCTTATTTCGCGTTATCGCGGAATCCCGATCGGCCTGAAGCGCTCCGCTGCCAGGAGACGATGCCGACTTCACAACCTGCAGACAGCAGTATAACGAGGTTCACGAACGGGCACCCCGGCAGAATATGCTGGATGATATCGATGGGGCCAGGCCGTGCCTTGACAAAAATCAAGCGCACCACCCCGACCAACGCGCCGCGATACCCGCCCGTTCAATCATTCTGCCGGCGATGGCAGGAGTTCGAGCGGCACCGATAGACAGCCGACCCCCCTTGGCCCGGCAGGCTTCAGGACCCGATAGCAATCGACTCCAGTCCGAACTTGATGTCGCGGGTATCGACACTGTCGCTGACATCCGCCGGCCGCAATGGCTGCGCGTGTACCAGTTCCAGCACCACGTGATCCCCGACCAGGCTCCCCGGGGGTAAACCGATGTCGGCATCGAGGAGCTCGAAATCACCCAGGTGCCGGCCGTTGAGGTAGACGCCGGTGGCCTCCACCGGGCCGAAATAGCGGCCACGGATGGACAGCAGCGGCACAGCCAGGCTTGCCAACCCGGCCCCGGGGATAAACTTGATAACCGATCGCCGGCCCAGTGACCAGCGCCCCCAGTCCTCGGGAAAGGCCCAACCGGACGGCAGGTAGAGATCGTTATCCAGGGCGGCGGCGGCGCGCCGCGCGCCACTCCCGGGGTGAAAGCGCTGGGCCAGCAGGTAGTAGGCCAGCGCGTCGTCGAACATGCCCCAGTCGCGCACCACATGCAGCGCCGC
>JBFZEF010000251.1:0-4858 GCA_041307045.1 Halioglobus sp. | reverse complement strand
CCAGCGCTTGGCGCCGCCAAATTCCGCCCCGGGGCACAGCGCCAGCAGGGGGCGATCGGGCGCCAGCCCCAGCTGTTCGCGGCAGCGCCGGGCCTGGTCCGCGTCGACGCTCAGCCGGGGTTCGGGCAATGGCGCCGGCAGGGCCTCGCCTGCCTCCAGCGCCAGGGCGACGAAACGCTGCATCATCAGCGGCAGGGCCTGCTCGTCGAGCAGGCGCAGGTCATTCACCAGGCCGTAGCGCAACTCGCCGCGCCAGCCGGTGCGGCGCGGGATACCGGCGATCAACGGCACCAGGGCGGATTTGAGGGAATTGGGCAGCAGCAGGGCCTGGTCGTAGTGGCGCGACCTGAGGGCGCGGCCCAGGCGCCAGCGCCGGCCCAGCCCCAGCTCGCCGTGGCCAACCGGCAGGGGGATGGCGCGACGCACTTCGGGCATCCGCTGCAGCAGGGGCTCGCTCCAGGCGGGTGCCAGCACGTCGATGGTCACGCCCGGGCGGGTCTGTTGCAGGTAGGCGTAGAGCACCTGCGACATCACCATATCGCCGACCCAGGCAGGGCCGACAACCAGGATGTTCCGGGCGCTGGCAGCCACCCGGACCGACCTCAGGCCGACCCGCGGCGACGGGGAGTGATCAGGCCACCGGCTCCAGCCACTGGCTGTTCTGGCTGCGCTTGCCGCGCACGGTGTCGAAGTACATGGCCTGCAGCTTCGTGGTAAGGGGTCCGCGGCTGCCGCTGCCGATAGCGCGGCCGTCCAGCGAACGGATCGGCACCACCTCGGCGGCGGTTCCGGTGAAGAACGCCTCGTCGGCGATATAGACTTCATCCCGGGTGATGCGCTTTTCGCGCACGGTATAGCCCAGCTCCGCCGCCAGCGTAAAAATCGACGCCCGGGTGATGCCGGCCAGGCAGGAGGTCAGCTCGGGGGTGAAGATGGTGTCATCGTGGATCACGAACACGTTCTCGCCGCTGCCCTCAGCCACGTAGCCCTCGTTGTCCAGCAACAGCGCTTCCTCGGCGCCACAATCCAGCGCCTCCCGCAGTGCCAGCATCGAGTTGATGTAGTTGCCATTGGCCTTCGCCTTGCACATGGAGATGTTCACATGGTGCCGGGTGAAGGAGGAGGTGCGCACCTTGATACCGCGGTCCCGCGCCTCCGGGTCCATATAGGACGGCCAGGGCCAGGCGGCGACCATCACGTGGGTCAGCAGGTTATCGGCCCGCAGGCCCATGCCCTCGGAGCCGTAGAAACACATGGGGCGCAGGTAGCCCTCTTCCAGGCCGTTCTCCCGCACCACATCCTTCTGGGCCCGGTTGAGGGTGGCCTTGTCGAAGGGCATGGGCATGCCCAGGATATGGGCGGAGTTGAACAGCCGGTCGGTGTGGTCCTGCAGGCGAAAAATGCAGGTGCCGCGGGGCGTGTTATAGGCCCGCACGCCCTCGAAGACGCCCAGGCCGTAATGGAATGTGTGCGTCAGCACGTGCACCTTGGCTTCACGCCAGGGCACCATTTCCCCATCCATCCAGATCAGACCATCGCGATCGGCCAGACTCATCACACTACTCCTGTCAATTCACTGGCACGTTAGCTGTGCCCAATCATTCATTCGGCGCTGCAGGGGCGAACAGCTCACGCCATGCGCTGGTGACGGCGGCGCGCATGTCAACAAAACGCTCCGCCGGCACAATGCCCGGCTGCTGTTGCAAGGAAAGTTGGTGGGCAGCGGACCGGTAAGCGATATAGGCCTCGGTAAGCGCCTTGCACTGCTGCTGCTCGAATAATCCTTCCCGACCCAGGGTCTCGAGAATGCGCACATTGTCGGACCAGCGCGCCAGCCCTGGCAGGCGGTGAGACCACGCCAGCACGGCGTATTGCACCATAAATTCAATATCGACGATACCACCCTCGCCCTGTTTCAGGTCAAATTCCCCAGCGTGGGACGGACCCGCCGGCAGCAGGTGATCGCGCATGCGCTCGCGCATCTGCTGCACTTCCTGCGCCAGTGTCGCCAGCTCCCGTGGCCGGCACAGGGTTGCGACTCGCACCGCTTCCACCCGGCCGGCCAGCTCCGGGTCCCCCGCCACAAAGCGTGCCCGCACCAGGGCCTGGTGCTCCCAGGTCCAGGCGGAGTCCTGCTGGTAGCCGGCAAATCCCTGCAGCGTGGACACCAGCATGCCCGAGTTGCCCGACGGTCGCAGGCGCATGTCCACCTCGTACAACTGGCCCAGGTTGGTGCGGGCTTCGAGTATGTGGATCATGCGCTGCCCGAGGCGGGTGTAGAACACCGTGTTGTCGATACTGCGTTCGCCATCGGTCATGCCCTGGTCGGTGCTGTCCGAGATGAACACCAGGTCGAGATCGGAACCGTAGCCCAGCTCGATGCCCCCCAGCTTGCCGTAGCCGAATACCGCGAAGCCATAGCCCTCGCGATCCCGCTGCGGCGCGCCATGTTTCTTGGTCAGGTCGGCCCAGGCAACCGCCAGCACCTGCTCGATGATCACCTCGGCAATCCAGGTCAGCTTGTCGCTGACCTGCATCAGCGGCAGGCGGCCCACCAGTTCGCTGGCTGCCACCCGCAGCACATGGGCGGCCTTGAAGTAGCGCAGCGCCTCCATCTGCGCCTCGAGGTCATCCGGCGCCAGCCTGGCCACCTGCTGGCGCAACTCGGCTTCGAGCCGGCCTTTGTCCGGCGCG
Source organism: Halioglobus sp. (assembly GCA_041307045.1). Classification (GTDB taxonomy): domain Bacteria; phylum Pseudomonadota; class Gammaproteobacteria; order Pseudomonadales; family Halieaceae; genus JARRPM01. The sequence continues at coordinate 2,164 of JBFZEF010000251.1, read as the reverse complement.
GTGTAAAGGCTGGCCCGGTCCAGCAGTTCGTCCAGCAGCACGGGGTGCCGCGCCAGCTGCTCGGCAATCCAGGGGCTGGCTGCGCACAGGGCCACCAGGTCCGCCATGGCGGGGCGGTTTTCCAGCAACAGCACCAGGTAGGCGCTGCGCCGCACCACCGCCACCACCAGCGGCAGCAGGCGCGCCAGGGCCAGGTCCGGATCATCCGCCTCGGCGCAGGCGTGCAGCAGTTGCGGCATGAACTGCTCCAGCCGTTCACGCCCCTCCGGTTGCAGGGTGAGCACGCGGCCGCTCTGCTGCAGTTCCAGCAGGGCCTGCAGGGATTGCTCCGGCTGCCGGTAACCCAGCGCGGCAAGGGTGCCCGCCACCAGGCCTTCGCCCCAGAGGGCGGGCTCATCCGCCGCCGCGGACGGTTCCCCGGGGGCGGCGATCAGGTCGTTGAAGTGGGTCGCGACCACCCGGCGATGGCTGTCGAGGGCCGCCAGGTAATCGTCCCAGCAGGCAAAGCCCATCACCGCGGCCAGGGCCTGACGCGCCAGGTCTTCCCGCGGCAGGGTTTGGGTCTGCTTGTCCTGGTAGCCCTGGATGGCGTGTTCACTGTCGCGCAGGAACAGGTACGCAGTGCTCAGGCCCGCCACCGCCTCCCCAGGCAGGCAACCGAGCTGGGCACACTCCTGCAACACCGCCAGCAATTCCCTCTGCTGCAGGCCGAGATCGCGGCCGCCGCGAATCAACTGGAAGCACTGGGCGATAAATTCAACCTCGCGGATACCGCCGTGGCCCAGCTTCACATTATCCTGCAGGCCCCGGCGCCGCACCTCGGCGCTGATCATCTGCTTCATACCGCGCAGGCTCTCGATCACCCCGAAGTCGATGTAGCGGCGGAACACGAAGGGCCGCAGGGCCGCCATCAACTCCGCTGCCCGGGCCGGGTCCCCCGTGATCGGGCGCGCCTTGATCAGGGCATAGCGCTCCCAGTCGCGGCCCTGGTCCTGGTAGTAGCCCTCCAGCGCCGCAAAGTTGTGGACCAGCGCGCCGCTGTCCCCATAGGGTCGCAGGCGCATATCCACCCGGAACACGAAGCCCTCCGCGGTCACCTGGTCGAGGGCGGCGATAAGCGCCCGACCCACCCGGGTAAAAAACTCCTCGTTGCTGATCGACCTGGCCTGGCCGCCGGCCGCGCCATCGGTCTCACCGGCCTCCGGAAAGGCAAATATCAGGTCGATATCCGAGGACACATTGAGCTCCCCCGCGCCCAGCTTGCCCATCGCCAGCACGATGAGCTGCTGCGGCCGGCCGCTGTCGCAACCGCGGGGCACGCCAAAGCGCGCCTCCAGGACCGCCTGGCTGACCTCAAGCGCCTCGGCGATGCAGGCCTCCGCCAGCAGGGAGGTGTCGCGCACGGTTTCACGGGTATCGGCCAGCCGGCAGAAGTCGCGCCAGATAATGCGCAGCATGTGCCGCTGGCGGTAGCGCCGCAGCACGATACCGGCCTCGGTATCCGCGGCGGCGAGCTGGCGCCGCAGGTCATCGCGGAACGCGGACTCCGGCAGCGACGCCTGCAACTGCCCGCCGGCGAGCAGGTCCCGCAGCAGCTCGGGCCGGCGCCGGCACACATCGGCAGCGAAAGGGCTGCAGGCCAGCACCCGGGGCAGCTGGGTGGAGACAGGGGCGCCCGCCACCGCAGCCTCCAGCGCCGCGACCAGCTCCTTTGGAGCGCGTTCCAGGATCTGCTGCCAGGCCGTGCGAGCAGCAGCAGCCAGGGCGGGCGGCAATTGGGCGCTGTAGGCTTGCTCGGTAGTCATTTTCCGGATGGGGCTCAGGCGTCCAGCAGGGGTGCGACCCGCATGACCTCTTCGATGGTCGTCTCGCCCCGGGCCACCCGGCTGGCGCCGCTCAGGCGCAGGGTATGCATGCCCTCAGCCATGGCCGCCGCCCGGACTTTCGCGGTATCCAGCTGCGGCACGATGTGGGGCTGGACCCCCGGGCTGTTCACCAGGACCTCATAAATGCCCTGGCGGCCCATGTAGCCGGTGTTGCGACAGAGCTTGCAGCCCACCGGCCGCGCCACCTGCCGCGGCGGCTCCATCTGCCAGGGCAGGGTGAGCTCGCGCCAGGCCTCTGGGTCGAGCGGGGTGAAGGTTTTGCAGCTCGAGCACAGGAT
>JBFZEF010000250.1:0-15746 GCA_041307045.1 Halioglobus sp. | reverse complement strand
CTGGCGCGGCTGGTACACCGCTAGGAGCCTGGGCACGGCCGTCAAAGGAAGAAGGCCTGGCGGGAGATGCCCTCCACCACATAGGCCGAGACGGCGACGTAATACAACAGCGTGATGAGGTTGGCCGCGGCGGACATGGGCGGCCGCAACGCCAGGAACAGGCACAGGGCCACGTAGTAATAGCGCGGCTCGATCAGCGGCAGGGGCACCATCGACAGCAGCGCAAATGGCACCAGCAATAGCATCTCCCTGCGGTAGTCACTGTTTCCGGCGGCGGTGGCAAAGCTCAGCGCCATCCACGCCATGGGAATGAAGGCCGCGATGCGGAGCGCCGTGACGTCGCTGGTGTAATGCAGGAACCAGTTGTGGCGGTAGAACGCCAGGGAGAAGCTGTTGTACTTGTGCGGGTGCTCGTAGGTAAGGAAGTACACGAAAAAGCAGGCAAGCAGGACTGGCGCCAGCCAGCGATGGCGCCCCAGCAGGCGGCGGATATTGCCCAGTTGCTCCAGGTTGAATGGCAAAAACAGCACAAAGCCCACCAGCAGGCAGAAGTACAGGTTGGAAATATTCAGCGCTACCCGGTGTTGCTCCGCATCCCCTATCGCCACCCCACCGTTCCAGAGGACGAAGGCCGCGAACGCAAGGAACACCCCGATCAGGTAGCGCCCCCTGCGCAGGGTTTCCGGCAACACGTCGAGAGCCGGCCTTGCCCTGCGGTTGCCGCTCGCGCCCGGGGGTGAACTGCCCGCCAGGTCCCCCGCCACCTGCAGCGCCACCAGGCCAAAGGCAAAGGCCACCCAGACGATATTGGTCTGGCGCATGGCCACCGCAACCAGCGCGAAAACGGCGGCCCACAGGTACTTGCGCCGGAAAGTTCGCTCCAGCATCAGGAAGGTAAAGGCGAGGGCGGGCAGGTCGGTATAGGTCAGGAAAAACAGCGGGAACAGGATGGGGATAAACATGAACTGCGCGGTGCGGCCCGCGGCCTGCGCGGGGTACAGCGCCCGGCATAGCGCAAAAAATGCGGGGATGGCAGCAGCCGCGAACACCATATGCACCAGGCGCAGGCCGTTGAGCGAGGTGAGGCCGCTGAACTGCGCCAGGGCGGCCACCACCAGGTGATAGAGCGGCAGCACCGTCACATGCTCGAACAGCTGGTACTTGCCCTGCAAAAACCAGTCGATCTGGAATCGGTGCACATCCTCATCACCGATCCCGACGCCGAGCCGGGTGATCACCGCGTAACCCAGCGCCAGGGCGAGGGGCACCAAAAGCCATAAAAGAATGCGATACGGGTCCGTGCGGGGCTGTGGAGGTGGCGCGGGTTCGGTTGGCAGTGTCACGCAGGCGCCTTCATGGTCGGGCTATCGGTATAGAGCCATTATCGGGCGGCACACGGGATCGGGTCCAGAATTGAAGCGCGCGAGGGTGGAATGCAGGTTGAAACAGCCCCTCGTCAACTCGATCACTGCCAGACTGGGCGGCTGACCGCTTTTGACGTGGTAATTGAACGCCCAGCGGTGCAACCTTGACCCGAACGAATGAGGAACTGGTATGGCCGCCATCGCCTTTGATACACTCAAATTCGCCCGCCGCCTCAAGGAGGTGGGTGTACCCGAAGCCCAGGCGGAGGCGCAGGCAGAACTGATGGCTGAAGCGTTTGTATTCAACATGGATGCCCTGGTAACGACGGACTACCTGGAGCAATGCCTGGATGCGCGGTTTGCCGTCCAGGATACGCGCATTGAACAGCGATTTGCCGCCCAGGACGCGCGTATCGACCAGCGATTTGCCGCCCAGGATGCGCGTATCGAGCAGCGCTTCAACCACATCGACGTCGCACTGGTCGGCATCAGCGGCGAGCTGAAACTGTTGCGCTGGATGCTGGCGCTCATCGTCATCACTACGGTGATCCCCGTGCTGCAGGGGTGGTTCACCCGGTTTGTACTCGGCGGCTGAACAGCCGCGCGCCCCAGGTTTGACCTCGATCAGGCAGCAGCACAGCAGAAATCCCCCATACTGCGAATCGGGTCACACACTGGGTCGCCGGGTTGCCGCTTTGATGCGCTAGAATCGCGCCTGAGACAAGGTAACTTCAGGCAAGAGGTCAAGGCAGGTTTTATGGCCCCCAGACGCAAAGATGACGACCCAGTCAGCCGCACCCGGTTTCGCACGGACCGGATGGTGGAGGATGGCGGGCGTTGGTTTTTCCTGACTCGCGAACAGACGATCGAAGGGCCCTTCGACTGCAGGGCTGATGCGATGGACCAGCTTGAGGTTTACATCAAGCTGGCCATGAACGGTATGCTGGTGCACCCCTCGGCTTACTCGTTGCGGGCTTGAGCAGAGTTAAAGGGTGGCCGGGCAAGCCGGGCCGGCGCGGCCCCGCCGTTAGCGAGATCGCGTCCTAGCCGTCAAACGGGTGGCGCAGCACTATCGTCTCCACCCGATCCGGGCCGGTGGAGATGATGTCGATCGGCGCCCCCACCAATTCTTCCAGCTTGCCGATATAGGCGCGGGCATTCGCCGGCAACTCGTCCAGGGTCTTCGCGCCCAGGGTGGTCTCGCTCCAGCCGGGCACCTCCTCATACACCGGCACCAGGTTGGCGTAGTCTTCGGCGTCGATCGGATTGGGCACCGGTTTGCCTTCCTTGCAGGTATAGGCCACACAGATCCTGATGGTCTCCAGACCGTCCAGCACATCGAGCTTGGTCAGGCAGATGCCGCTCACCGAATTGATATTCACCGCGGTGCGCAGGGCTACGGCGTCAAACCAGCCGCAGCGCCGGGCGCGGCCGGTAGTGGCGCCGAATTCGTGGCCGCGGGCGGCCAGGTGCTTGCCGGTGTCGTCGAACAGCTCCGTGGGAAAGGGTCCGGAGCCCACCCGGGTGGTGTAGGCCTTGGTGATGCCCAGCACATAGTCCAGGTACAGGGGGCCGAAACCGGATCCGGTGGCCGTGCCGCCGGCGGTGGTGTTGGAGCTGGTCACGAAGGGATAGGTGCCGTGGTCGATGTCCAGCAGGGAACCCTGCGCGCCCTCGAACATGATGCGGGCGCCGCTGCGGCGGCGCTCGTGCAACAGGGCGCTCACGTCCGCCATCATGGGCAGCAGCTGCGGCGCCAGCGCCAGGGTCTCCTCCAGCACAGTGTTGTAATCCAGCGGTTCCACCTGGTAGTAACGCTGCAGCGCGAAGTTATGGTAATCCATCACCTCCCTGAGCTTGCGGGCGAAACGGTGCTCGTCCTGCAGGTCGCCCAGGCGCAGGCCCCGGCGGGCCACCTTGTCCTCGTAGGCGGGGCCGATGCCCCGGCCGGTGGTGCCAATCTTCTCAAAGCCGCGCTTGGCTTCCCGGGCCTGGTCCAGGGCCACGTGGTAAGGCAGGATCAGCGGGCAGGCGGCGGAAATCTTCAGGCGCTCGCGCACCGGCACGCCCCTGGCTTCGAGCGAACCCATCTCCTTCAACAGGGCCTCCGGGGAGAGCACCACGCCGTTGCCGATAAAGCACTGCACATGCTCCCGCAGGATGCCCGATGGAATCAGGTGCAGCACGGTTTTCTCCCCATCGATCACCAGGGTGTGGCCGGCGTTGTGGCCGCCCTGGAACCGCACGACCGCATCGGCGCGGTCAGTCAGCAGGTCGACAATCTTGCCCTTGCCCTCGTCACCCCACTGGGTGCCCAGGACGACTACGTTCTTGCTCATTTGTATTGCTCAGTCGGGTAAATGGAGGGGTTCGATGCGCCACTGCCCGGCGTGTTGCTGCAGCTGGCGGTCGCAGCGCGGGTCGGGGTGGGCGCCGAGGCAGTTGATCACGATCTCGCCCGCCGCGCGCAGCTCGGCCACCCGCTGCGCCAGGGCGGCATCGTCCGAATCCGGCATGCTGATCGCGCCGCAGGACCCGGCCTCGGCCGGCACCAGGGCGAGCAGGGCTTTCAGGTCGGTGGCGAAGCCGGTGGCGGCGCGGGCGCGGCCAAACACCGCGCCCACGTTGTCGTAGCGCCCGCCGTTGGCCAGGGCCTGGCCGTGGCCGGGCACGTAGGCGGCGAAAACGATACCGGTGTGGTAGTGGTAACCGCGCAGCTCTGCCAGGTCGAAATAGATATCCAGCCCGGGGCGCTGGCGGCGGATAGCGCTGGCCACTTCCTGCAGCGCGTCCACCGCGGCCAGGGCCGCCGGGGCGCGGTCGGCGAACAGCTCGCGGGCACGGGCCAGCACGGACTCGTCGCCGTGCAGGTCCACCAGGGCAATGACCAGCCGGGCCGCAGCGGTATCGACTCCGGCCAGGGCCTGGCGCAGGTCGGGAACGGATTTGCGTTGCAGGCAGTCGAAAACGGTCTGTTCCTGCTCCGGACTGAGCCCGGCGCTGGCGAGCACGGCCTGGTAAACGCCCACGTGGCCGAGGTCCAGGGTGATGCTGCCACCCACGCCGCTGGCGCCAAGACCTGCCGCTTCCAGGGTCGCCAGCATCAGGCGCACGATTTCCACATCCGCCGCCAGGCTGTTGTCGCCGTACAGCTCCGCCCCCAGCTGGATGGGCGAGCGCGAGGCCAGCAGCGACTTGGGGCGGGTGTGCAGGGTGGAGCCGGCGTAGCACAGGCGGGTGATTCCCGGCTGGGCCAGGCTGTGGGCGTCGATGCGCGCCACCTGGGGGGTGATGTCGGCGCGCACGCCGAGGGTGCGGCCGCTGAGCTGGTCGGTGAGCTTGAACGTGAGCAGGTCGAGATCCCGGCCCAGGCCGATCAGCAGGGACTCGGTGAACTCCATCAGGGGCGGGATCACCAGCTGGTAACCCCAGCTGCGGTACAGGTCCAGCAGGCGCCGGCGCAGGCGCTCGGCCGTGGCGGCCTGGGCCGGCAGGACCTCCTCTATCCCGTCGGGCAATTGCCAGCGATCAACCGATGTCATGCACGCCGCCCCGCCACTAGTGCACCAGGTACAACACGACGACACCGAACAGCATGCTGCCGAGGCCTATATTGCGGATGACACGGTCGTCCATCTGGTTCGCCATGGTGAGGAGTTTGCGCCAGCGGTCGGGGCTGATGAAGGGGAGCATGCCCTCGATGATGAAGACGAGCGCAATAGCCGCGGCCAGAACGTCCCAGAAATCCAATGATACCCCTTCGACTACCGTTTTTGATTCGAAAGTTCGGGCTTTTTCCCAACCAAGTCGCTACCGCCATCCATGGCTCACGCGACATACCGTACATCCTGTACATAAAAAACCGCGGGTCCTGCGCTTGTGGTCAAAACGCCGGATCCCACGGTTGCAGGATACTACCACAGGGGAGGTTTAAATCACCTGTGAATTTTGTGCCTTACTTGCCTCCCCTGGGGTCGTTCAGGTAGCGAAAGAACTCGCTGTCGGGCTGAATCAGCAGGATATCCCCGTTGCCGTCAAAGGATTGCTGGTAGGCCCGCATGCTGCGGGTGAAACTGTAGAACTCCGGGTCGCGATCGAAGGCCTCGGCGTAAATCCGCGTGGCGGTGGCATCGCCCTCGCCGCGCACCAGTTCCGCGTCGCGGAAGGCATTGGCCTGGATAACCGTGACCTCGCGGTCGGCGGCGGCACGGATACCCTCCGCCAGTTCCTGGCCCTGGGAGCGGCGCTCGCGGGCTTCCTTCTCGCGCTCGGCGTTCATACGACGGTAAACCGATTCGGACACGTCCGGCGGCAGGTCGAACTTCTTGACCCGCACGTCCACCACTTCCACCCCCAGAACCTCCTGGGCAACTGCAGTCAGTTCCGCGGTGAGCGCCTGCATCAACTGGTCGCGCTCGCCGGACACCACTTCCTGGATTGTGCGCGAGGCCACCTGGTTGCGCAGGCCGTTGTTGATGCGCTGGGCCAGCAGCACCTGGGCACGGGCCATCTCACCGTTGGTGGCGGTGTAGAAGCGCTCCGTGTCCTTGATGCGGAACTTGGCGTAGCTGTCCACGATCAGGGCTTTCTGCTCCTGGGTGAAGAAGCGCTCGGGAGTGGAATCCACCGTAATGAGCCGGCCATCGAACTTGCGCACGGTGTTGACGAAAGGAATCTTCACATGCAGGCCCGGCTGCAGGTCGGGCTTGACCACCTCGCCGAACCGCAGCAGCACCCCGCGCTCGGTCTGCTTGATCACGTACAGGGAACTGTTGGCCAGCAGCAGGGCCAGGGCCACCGCCACCAGAACTACCATATTGCGTCCACCCATGATCAGCGACCTCCCCTGCGATTGCCGGCGGCAGCGGCGTCATTGCGCAACTGCTCGGTAACGGCGTTGGTGAGCTCCCGGATATTGGAGCTGTCGATAGTGACTTGACGCACCCCGGCACCGCTACTGGTGCTTGGCGCGGCCAGCTTGTCCAGGGGCAGGTACAGCAGGTTATTGCCTCCAGGCACGTCCACCATCACCTTGCTGTTGTTGCTGAGCAGGTTCTGCACCGCCTCCACGTAGAGGCGTTCGCGGGTAACCCCGGGGGACTTGAGGTACTCATCGAGCAGCTTGATGAAGCGCTGCGTCTCACCTTCGGCCTTGGCAATCACCTGCTCCCGGTAGGCCTGGGCCTCTTCCAGCACGCGCTGGGCGCCACCGCGGGCCTCGGGCACGATGCCATTGGCATAGGCCTGGGCCTCGCTCTTCACCCGCTCCTCGTCCTCGCGCGCCTTGATCACGTCGTCAAACGCGGCCTGCACCTGGGTGGGGGGCTTGGTCTCGTCCACGGTCACCTTGCTCACCAGGATGCCGGTCTGGTACAGGTTGAGGTAATCCTGCACGCGCTGGCCCACATCCGCCCCGATCCGTTCACGGCCACCGGTAAGCACCTGGTCCATGGTGGTACCGCCAACCACGTGGCGCAGGGCGCTCTGGGTGGCGTGGGAGAGAGAGATCTCCGGCTCCAGCACCTTCAGCACGAAGCTGGTGGGATCATCGATAACGTACTGCACCGATATACTCGCCTCGACGATGTTCTCGTCGCGGGTGAGCATGATTTCACGGAAACTGACCGAGCGCACCTTGGTGGTATTGAGCTTGGTGACGGTGTCGATCAGCGGGGGATTCCAGTGCAGGCCGGGCTGCACTGTATCCAGGTACTTGCCGAAGCGCAGCACCACGGCCCGCTCCTGCTGGTCGACCTGGTAGAAGCCCGCCACACCCCACAACACCAGGGCGCCCGCGGCAATCACGCCCAGCAGGGCGCCGGGTATGCCACCGGCGCCTGCACTGCCTCCGCCTGCACCACCGCCGCCGCCCCGGCGGGCGCCGCGGCCACCGAACAGGCCGCCGAGCTTGTCCTGGAGCTTCTTGAGCGCCTCGTCCAGGTCGGGCGGACCCTGGTCGCCGCCACCCCAGGGATCCCTGGGTTTGTTGTTGCCGCCACCCGGCTCATTCCAGGCCATAGTCCACTCCTAAGTCAAAAGTGCAGTGAGTCTAACAAATTTTATCCGCTTTGCGTCATTGAACGCGCCCGCGATCAAAGCCCTGCGCCAATCACCCATTGAAAGCGCTACCAAGAGGTGTTTCATCAGAAAAGGGGTTCGGGGCCCTTCTTTATCAGGCGGTTCCAGTCCGCGCGGGGCAGGCGCACACTGAGGTGGGCCACCCCGTCCTCGCCGTATTGCTCGGACTCCACCGCCCCCAGGCGGTACAGGGCTGCCCGCAGTCCACCCTGCGCGGGGCCGATATCGACCACCTCGTTGATCATGTCCTTGCCCACCAGCTCGGCGATAGCCTGCAGCAGCAACTCGGTGCCGGCGCCGGTGGCGGCGCTCAGCCACACCCGCTCCGGCACACCGTCGGCATTGCGATCTATACGCGGGGATTGCTCCAGCAGATCGAGCTTGTTGTAGACCTGCAGCTGCGGGATCTGCTGCGCGCCTATTTCTTCCAGCACATCGTGCACCTGCTGGATATTGTCCTCGCGCTGCTCGGTGGCGGCGTCGATCACATGCAGCAGCAGGTCGGCGTTGAGAGTCTCCTCCAGGGTAGCCTTGAAGGCCGCCACCAGCTTGTGCGGCAGGTGGGCGATGAAGCCCACCGTGTCCACCAGCACCACGGGGCCCACGTTCTCCAGGTCCAGCCGGCGCAGGGTCGGGTCGAGGGTGGCGAACAACTGGTCCGCGGCGTACACACCCGCTTGCGTCAGGCGGTTGAACAGGGTGGATTTGCCCGCGTTGGTATACCCCACCAGCGACACCACCGGCACCTCGGCGCGGCGCCGGGAGCGACGCCCGTTATCGCGCTGCTTGCGCACCTTCTCCAGCCGCGCGAGGATCGACTTGATCCGCGCCCGCAGCAGGCGGCGGTCGGTTTCCAGCTGGGTTTCACCGGGCCCGCGCAGGCCGATACCGCCCTTCTGTCGCTCCAGGTGGGTCCACCCGCGCACCAGGCGCGTGCTCATATGCTGCAGCTGGGCCAGCTCCACCTGCAGCTTGCCCTCGTGGGTGCGGGCGCGCTGGGCGAAGATATCGAGAATCAGCCCGGTGCGATCCAGCACCCGGCACTGCAGCTCCTTCTCCAGGTTGCGCTCCTGGCTGGGGCTGAGGGAGTGGTTGAACATGACGATCTGGGCCTCGTGCTCAGCCACCGCCGCCGCGATCTCCTGCAGCTTGCCGCTGCCAACGAAGGTGCGCGAGTCCGGCACATCCCGGGCGCCCATGATATACGCTACCGGGTCGCCCCCGGCCGAAAGCACCAGCTCCTCAAATTCGCGGGGATCCTCCCGCTCGGTTTCACTGGCAAGATTGAGATGCACGAGCACAGCGCGTTCACCCGAATCGGGACGATCAAAAAACAATACGACCTCGGCGTGCGGTAAAAGTGGGACAGTGGCCGCCCGGCGGGCGACCACCGTAAAGGATATTAGCTATCGCCACCGTCTGCTTCGTCTTCAGCCGGGTTCTGCAGCGGCATGCGCACGACCCGCGACGGCACCACAGTGGAAATGGCGTGTTTGTAGACCATCTGGCTCACGGTATTTTTCAGCAGCACCACGAATTGATCGAATGACTCGATCTGCCCCTGCAGCTTGATGCCGTTGACCAGGTAGATAGATACAGGAACGCGTTCCTTCCGCAAAATATTCAGGTAAGGGTCTTGTAGCGTGTGCCCTTTTGACATAACTCCTCCTAAAAGACCCAATCTGGGTCGAAAAAATGATAAAAGCGCCTATCTTCGCACTGTTATTGTTGCTTCCATACCAACTCCAGGGCGGGCTCCTCTACTCACAACCCGCTGTGGAACCTTCGAGTGCGAGTTGAGCATACTATAGTGGGGCGCGTTGAAGATAGTTCAAGGCCTGCCAAATGGGCTTTTGTCCCATTCCCGTCCCGCCTGGATCAGACCCCGCCGGTTGCGCCAGGTTCCCGGCGTCATCCGTATGGATCCAGTTCAGGTCCGGCCACTTGCGCAGCCAGGTCAGCTGGCGCTTGGCCAGCTGGCGGCTGGCGGCAATGGCGGCGGCCACTGCCGCCTCCAGCGAGCACTCCCCCGCCAGGTGCCGCCACAACTGCCGATAACCCACGGCGCGCACGGCCGGCAGCTGCGTCGCCAGGTCGCCGCGCCGGTACAGGGCGCGCACCTCCTCCAGCAGCCCGGCCGCCATCATCTGCTCGAAGCGCAGGGCGATACGCCGGTGCAACACCGCCCGGTCCAGCGGGCAGATGGCCAGCTGCACCACATGGAAGCGCTGCGCCGGTGGCGGCCGGGATGCCTGCCGGGCCTGCCATTGGCTGATGGTAATGCCGCTGGCGCGATACACCTCCAACGCCCGGCCCAGGCGCTGGGAGTGGTTGGGGTGAATCCGCGCCGCAGCCTGGGGGTCTACCTGCGCCAGGCGCGCGTGCAGCCAGGGCCAGCCGTGCAACGCCGCCTCGGCCTCGATTTCGCGGCGAATGTCCGCCGAAGCGGCGGGCATCTCCGCCAGGCCTTCGAGAAACGCCCTGAAGTACAACATGGTGCCGCCCACCAGCAGGGGCGTGCGGCCGCGCGCGGCGATATCCGCCACCAGCCGGTGGGCGTCGGCGGCGAAATCCGCCGCCGAATAGGCCTCGGCCGGGTCGCGGATATCGATCAGGTGATGTGGGTAGGCAGGTTTGGCACTGCCGATGTCCAGGCCCCGGTAGACCAGGGCGGAGTCCACGCTGACCAGCTCACAGTCGCGGGCCGCGGCCAGCTCGATCGCCAGGTCAGTCTTGCCGGACGCGGTGGGGCCCAGCAGGCAGATGAGCAGGGGCTTGGCAGCGGCCATCGATGAATACGCGCTCAGCGGCCGCGCAGGAACAGCCTGTCCAGCTCCTCGATGCCCAGCTGGATCCAGGTGGGCCGGCCGTGGTTGCACTGGCCCGAACGCTCGGTTGCCTCCATGTCCCGCAGCAGGGCGTTCATTTCCGGGATGGTGAGGCGGCGGTTGGCCCGCACCGAGCCGTGGCAGGCCATGGTGGAGAGGATGGCGTCGAGGTGGCCCTCGATGCGGTCCGAGCTGCCGAACTCGATCAGGTCCGCCAGCACATCCCGCAGTAGCTGCTCCACATCGGAATCGCGCAGGCTCACCGGAATCTGGCGGATCACCAGGGATTCCTCGCCGGCCACGTCCACCAGCATGCCCAGGCGCTGGAACAGGGCCGCGTGCCCGGCCGCCACCTGCACCTCGCGCTGGCTTACCGCCACCGCCCGGGGCACCAGCAGGGGCTGGCTGCGGATACCCTCGCTGTCGCGGGCGGCCTTGAGGCGCTCGTAGGTGATGCGCTCGTGGGCGGCGTGCATGTCCACCAGCACCAGGCCAGAGGCATTTTCGGCCAGGATGTAGATGCCCCTGAGCTGGGCCAGGGCATAGCCCAGCGGCGGCACCTCCTCCGCAGCCGCCTCCGCCAGGGGATGCAGGTGGCCATAGGCGCGCAGCTGCTCCCTGGCCTGCCCGGGGGCCGGGCCCGCCGGGGCCCGGTAGGCGCCGGCACTGCTGAACCCGCCCGCCGGGGCCGGCTGGGCGCCCCAGGCCAGCCCTCCCTGGTGGCTGATTTCCCCGGTGGCGGTGTTCACCGTCAGGCCGTCTTCCAGCGCCTCGCTCCCAACACCTCCCGCGGCGCTGTCCGCCGCCCCGCCGCCCGGGCGGAACTCGGCCAGGGCCCGGTGCAGGCTGGAGAAGATGAAATTGTGTACGGCGCGGCCATCGCGGAAGCGCACCTCGTGCTTGGTGGGGTGCACATTCACATCCACCTGGGCGGGGTCGAGCTCCAGGTAGAGCACGAAGGCCGGGTGGCGGCCGTGGTAGAGCACGTCGCGATAGGCCTGCCTGACCGCGTGCGCCACCACCCGGTCGCGGATCACGCGGCCGTTGACGAAGAAATACTGCAGGTCCGCCTGGCTGCGGGAAAAGGTGGGCAGGCCCACCCAGCCCCACAATCGCAGGGGGGACAGATCGTTCTCGATATACAGGGCCTGGTCCATAAAGGCCGGCCCGCAGACCGTCGCCACTCGCCGCTGGCGCTCCACCTGGCTGTGCGCCGGTCTGAGATCGTGCAGCACCCGGCCGTTGTGGCGCAGGCTGAAGGACACCTCGAAGCGCGACAGGGCCAGGCGCTTGACCACCTCCTCCAGGTGGTCGAATTCGGTTTTCTCGGTGCGCAGGAACTTGCGCCGGGCGGGGGTGTTGAAGAACAGGTCGCGCACCTCCACCGTGGTGCCCCGGGGGTGGGGCGCCGGCTTCAGCTGCACCTCCATCTCGCGGCCCTCGCAGGCGGCGCTGCTGCCCTGGCTGCCGCTATCGTAGGGATTACTGGTGAGGGTGAGGCGGGACACGGAGCCGATACTGGCCAGGGCCTCGCCGCGAAAGCCCAGGCTGCCCACCCGCTCGAGGTCCTCCAGCGAGGCGATCTTGCTGGTGGCGTGGCGGGCCAGCGCCAGCGGCAGGTCCTGCGCCGCCATGCCGCTGCCGTTGTCGCGGATGCGGATCAGTTTGCTGCCGCCGGCTTCAACATCGATATCCACCCGGGTGGCCCCGGCGTCGAGGCTGTTTTCCAGCACCTCCTTCACCACCGAGGCCGGGCGCTCCACCACCTCGCCGGCGGCGATCTGGTTGGCCAGCCTGGGGCTGAGCAGGTGGATACGCGGTGGAAAGTCGGAAGACATCGGGGGGTTACATCAGCTGGCTGGGATCAGCAACTTCTGCCCCACCAGGATTTTTTCGCCGCTGATGCCATTGCGGTTGCGCAAGTCGGCCTCGGAAACATTGAAGCGCTGGGCGATGGCCGAGAGGGTGTCGCCCCGGGCGATGGTGTACTGCTGCCCGTTCTGCTGCCGCTGCCAGGCCACCAGGGTGCCCGCGGGCGGATGGTTCAGGAACCAGTCCCGGATACCGGCGTGAATGGCCCGGGCAATCTTCTTCTGGTAGGCGCTGGTGGACAGCTGTTGCGCCTCCGCGGGGTTGGAGATGAAACCCGTCTCCACCAGGATGGAGGGAATATCCGGTGACTTGAGCACCACGAATCCCGCCTGCTCGACGCCGCGCTTGTGGAGTTTGGCCACGCTGTCCATCTGGCGCAGCACCTTGGAGCCTATCTTGAGGCTGTTGTCCAGGGTGGAGGTCATGGACAGGTCCGCCAGTACACCGGCCAGCACCTCATCCTTGTCCGACAGGGTCACGCCACCCACCAGGTCGGAGGCATTCTCACGCTCCGCCAGGTAGCTTGCGGCAGTCGACGTGGCGCCCTGGGTCGAGAGCGCGTAGACCGATGCGCCGTGGGCCTCCCGGCGGTTGAAGGCATCGGCATGGATCGACACGAACAGGTCCGCCTGGCGCTGGCGTGCGAGATCGCGGCGGCCGGCCAGGCTGATGTAATAGTCGCCGGTGCGGATCATTGTCGGCCGGAAACCCCTGTCGGCCTGCAGCAGGGCGTTAAGTTCCCTGGCGATTGCCATCACGATGTGCTTCTCGCGCTGCTTGTTGGGGCCGATGGCGCCCGGGTCTTCGCCCCCATGGCCGGCATCGATGGCGATGATGATGTCGCGCTTGTCGGAATGCTGCTCGGTCTTGGTGGCCACCGCCTGCTTCTGCGGGGCCTTGTCGTACAGGTCCAGTACCAGGCGATCGCTGGCCTGCTGGTTGGACTTGAGGAAAAAGCTGCGGGGGTTCACCACGGTATTCAAGTCCAGCACCACGCGCAGGCTGTTGCCCTCGTGGGGCATGGTCCGCAGCGAGCTGACCGGAGTGCCCGCCAGCTTGGGCGGGCCGACCCCGGCCTTCATACGGGCGTTCGCCACATCGAGCACGAGCCGGTCGGGATTGTTGAGCACGACGAGTTTATGGCTGGCGGGGCCGGTGAGGTCAAATACGATGCGAGTGTGGTCCGGGGCGCGCCACAGGCGCACATCATGCACCTCCACGGACCACGCCGGAAACGCCAACAGCATTCCCAGCATCGCCCCGATCCACGTCCTGCCCATGTCACTCCCGCCGTGTGTGTCGCGGCCTGTTGCTTTTTTTGGTGCCGTCGGTCTGTTCGTTCAACTGCCTGCCTGCAGTCGCGCCAGCACTGCCTTCCCAAGGCTCGTTGCAGCGCACAGACTGAGGCGGCGGCCAGAATCCTCGCGCTCCATTTTAATCGTTATGTCCGCCGCGGGCAAAGCGCCTTCGCCTCGCTGTGGCCACTCCACCAGGCAGACGGCACCACCACTGAAATAATCGCGAATACCCATGAATTCCAGCTCCTCGGGATCACCCAGCCGATACAGATCGAAGTGGTACACCTGCCACTGGCCCAGCTGGTAAGGCTCCACCAGGGTATAGGTGGGGCTTTTGACCGCGCCGCGATGGCCCAACCCCTGGATAAAACCGCGACTGAGGGTGGTCTTGCCCGCGCCGAGTTCACCTTCCAGGTAAATCACCAGGGAGGGCGCGGCCACGGCGGCCAGGCGTGCGCCGAAGGCCAGCATGGCCGCCTCGTCAGCAGCGTGCAGCGTCAGGCTGGCCGCGCTCAACCCAGCAGGGCCCGCATATGCGGTACCAGGTCGCTGGCGAGCAGCCCGCGCTGGCCATCCCCGGCCGCCCTGTCCGCGGCCGCCCCGTGCAGGCAAACCCCCAGTGAGGCCGCCTCCAGCGCAGGCATATGCTGTGCCAGCAGCGAGCCGATCACCCCGCTAAGCACATCGCCCATGCCGCCGCTGGCCATGCCCGGGTTGCCGTAGTCGCTCAGCAACAGCTGCGCGCCGTCGGTTACCAGGCTGCCGTTGCCCTTGAGCACGGCGACGCCGCCGTAGCGCTGCTGCAGCAGGCGCGCCGCCGCGAACCGGTCCGCCTGCACCGCCGCGGTCGAGGTGCCCAGCAGCCGGGCCGCCTCCCCGGGATGGGGGGTCAGCACCCAGTTGTCGCGGCGGTCCGCGGCTATGCCCCGACCGCGGGCCAGCAGGTTCAGGCCGTCCGCATCCAGCACCATGGGCTTGCCGCAGGCAGCCGCCACCTGCAACAACTGTTCCGACCAGGGGGACTGGCCCAGGCCGGGGCCCAGCACCAGCACGTCGGCGGATTCGACCAGCGCCGCCAGCTCCTGTCCCGACTGCACCGCGGTGGGCATCGCCTCCGGGGTGCGCGCCACCAGCGCCGCCACGTGCTCGGCCCGGGTGGCGACCTTCACCAGGCCGGCGCCACAGCGCAGGGCCGCCTCCGCCGCCAGCGCCACCGCGCCCGCCATGCCGTAATCACCGCCCACGACCAGCACAGTGCCGTAGAGGCCCTTGTGCGCCGAGGCCGGCCGCGCCGGCAGGCGCTGCAGCAGGGGCTCCAGCTCCAGCCGGTAACTGTCGCAGTCAAGCTGCGCGTAGATCTCGGGCGGCACCCCGAGGTCGTTGAACTCAATGGCGCCCACGTGATCTGCCGCCGCCAGCGTGAACAGGCCGCGCTTGAGGCCGATGAAGGTCACCGTCAGCTGCGCCTTTACCGCCAGCCCCAGCACCCGGCCGGTATCCGCGCACAGCCCCGAGGGAATATCCACCGCCAGCACCGGCGCGCCGTTGCCATTGACCGTGGCAATGGCCTCCCGGTACTCATCGCGCACCTCGCCGCCGAGCCCGGTGCCCAGCATGGCATCGACAATCACCCCCAGGCGCAGCAGGGGGCTGGCACGGAAGGATGTGATTTTCACCCCGTTGGCCAGGGCCTGCCGCCGGGCCAGCAGCGCATCGCCGCTGATTTTCCCCGGGTCCCCCAGCTGCAGTACCGTGGTGGGGATGCCGCGCTTGTGGGCGAGATCCGCGATCAGGAAGCCGTCACCGCCGTTGTTGCCGGTACCGCAGAGGACCTGCACGCATTCGACCTGCGGCCACTTGCGCAGCAGGCAATCAAACGCCGCGCTCGCGGCCCGGGACATCAGGGTGACACCAGGTATCCCGTGATCCTGGATGGCGCAGCGGTCCAGCTCCCGGGTCTGGGCCGCGGTGTAGAGGCGTTCGGTGCCGAGTGTCGCGGCCAAAGTCATGCTCCCAAATTCATCGCAACTGATTTTTGCTCCCATGCCGACGGCGTGACTGCGCCCGATAAACAAACAGCAACGCTACCGGCAAGGTTCTGGCAGAATTGTACACTCATGTCCCCTGATTGCGGTCCCCCATTGTCCCGGCAACTGTCAGCACAAGAGCAAACCACCATGGCCGCGCAGATCAGGGCCTGGGCGGCGGAGCTGGGCTTCCAGCAGCTGGGAATCGCCGACATCGAGCTGGCGGAGCACGAGGCCTACCTGCAGAAATGGCTGGACGCGGGTTACCACGGCAGCATG
>JBFZEF010000241.1:0-2623 GCA_041307045.1 Halioglobus sp. | reverse complement strand
CTGGGCAAGCTGGAGGGAGTGTCCGACCCCGAGCAGAAGCGCAAGATCATCGGCAACACTTTCATCGAGGTGTTCGACCAGGAGGCCACCCGGCTGCAGGACGTCCGGTGGCTGGCCCAGGGGACCATCTACCCGGATGTGATTGAATCCGCCGGTGCCCGGACCGGCAAGGCCCACGTCATCAAGTCCCACCACAATGTGGGCGGGCTCCCCGACGACATGAGCTTCGAGCTGGTGGAGCCGCTGCGCGAGCTGTTCAAGGACGAGGTGCGCAGGATCGGTCTCGAGCTGGGACTACCCTACGACATGGTCTATCGCCACCCTTTCCCCGGCCCCGGGCTGGGGGTTCGTATCCTGGGGGAGGTGAAAAAGCAATACGCGGACCTGCTGCGCCTGGCGGACGCTATATTCATCGAGGAATTGCACCGGGATGGCTGGTACCAGAAAACCAGCCAGGCCTTTGCCGTGTTCCTGCCGGTGAAATCCGTCGGGGTGGTGGGGGATGCCCGCCGCTATGAATACGTCATCGCCCTGCGGGCGGTGGAGACCGTCGATTTCATGACCGCGCGCTGGGCGCACCTTCCCTACGAGTTGCTGGAGCGGGTATCGAATCGCATCATCAACGAGATCTCCGGTGTGTCCCGGGTGACCTACGATGTGAGCAGCAAGCCGCCTGCCACTATCGAGTGGGAGTGACCCGAAAGCAGCTCATGGATTTCCTGGCGTATGCGCAGCGCCTGTTCGTTTTTCTCTGACGAGGCCACCAACCATGAACCTTCGCCGCTTGCTGTTCGTGTTCCTGACCAGCGTACTTGCCACCACCACCAGCAATGCCACCGACTGGGGCCCCGCCACCGTGGCCGGTACCGAGGTCGCCGCGGGCCAGACCCTGCGCTTCACGCTGGCCGGAGAGCGCGGCTTCGAGGCCGCGTTTATCGACGTGGCCATCTTCGTTGCCCGCGGTGTGCGCCCCGGCCCCACGCTGTGCATCACCTCGGCTATACACGGCGATGAGGTGAACAGTGTGGAGATCGCCCGCCGTGTATTCGCCGGCGTGAACAGCCGGAAGATGGCCGGCATGCTGGTGGTGTTGCCGGCGGTGAATTCCTACGGTTTCCGCACCATGGGCCGCAACATGCCCGATCGTCGCGACCTCAACCGCGCTTTCCCCGGAAATCTCAACGGCAGTGTCGCCTCGATCGTGGCCGCGGAGGTCTTCGGGCGCGTCATCAAGGACTGCTCCTACCTCATCGACCTGCACACCGGCAGCAACCTGCGCACCAACCTGCCCCAGGTGCGGGTGGACACCAACAATGCGAAGGCACTGGAAATGGCCAACCAATTCGGCGTCGGCATCGTGGTGGCAGGCGAGGGCCCGGAGGGCAGCCTGCGCCGGGCGGCGATGGTCGCGGGCATCCCCGCCATCATCTACGAAGCCGGCCCGCCCTATATTTTTGTCGAGCCCGAGATCGTCCGCGGCACCCAGGGCGTGAAGAACGTGATGAGCTACCTCGGCATGACCGACGACCCGCCCAACACCTCGCCCGCGCAGCGGCTCGCGAGCTCGCGCTGGCTGCGTGTGCCGAAACGACAGGGCGGCATCTTCCTGCCCACGGTGGGCGTGGGCGACGTGGTGACGACAGGCCAGCTGGTAGCAACCGTCACCGACCCTATCACCGACCAGGTGCATGAGATTCGCGCCAGCGAGGACGGCCTGGTGATCGGGATGTCCCTGCCCCAGGTTGTACTATCCGGGTCGGCGTTGATACATGTGGGGAGGGTGGAGTAAGTCGATTTGGATTCGAGTCGGGACACCCATCAATCAAGCCGATTCGGCAGCCATCAGATCGGGTAACGCAGGATTGCCGCAAGCACGCCCTTGCCCACACATCATCCCTGCGAGCGGCGATGATTCGCGCGCCAGAATTCAGCGCGCGGGTGACGATCTCATCCACCACGCTGTAGGTTGCGGCGCTCGGGGCATCGGCGAAGGTGACACTGCCATCTTCGTCGGCGACGGTGCCTGGAATGACCGCGTACATGTCCACAATAATCGTATCTATCGCACCAAAGGTGGCAGCGCGGGCCGCCTGCGCCACGTCGCTGGTGGTGCGCCCCTGGTTTTCACGATTGGCATAAAGTTTACCCAGATCCGCAGTGTCGGCCGCGTAAAGTTGGTCCATTACATTGCGCGCCTGCGCGGCCAGGACGTGATCGGCAGTATGGTCGGCCGAGCCACCAAGACTTTCCCTGACAGTGTGTGGATAGGTGCTGACCGATTTGAAAATTGAAGCCATAGGCTCAGCGGCGGCAATGATCAGTGGGCGTTACTGGCCTGACAAAGCGGGTCGCGGGGCATCGTCCACCGTCCGCGCATAGCGTGTGAACAGCGCGTTTTCACTGGTCGCTTCGCCACCGCTCATCGGCGCCTTGCGCGTCGTGTGACTGCGACGGCCTATGGCATCCGCCATATCCTTGGGCAGAGCGGCCACCTTGACTGGATGGGGCGGCAGGTCGGCCGAGATTTCGATCAGGCGGACCGCACCCATGCCGATCGCGAGCACGTAACTATCGTGCGGGAAAGTGACAGCGCGCAGTAAGGGATTCAGATGAAAGCGATCCA
>JBFZEF010000239.1:0-7521 GCA_041307045.1 Halioglobus sp. | reverse complement strand
GCGGGCCAGCCATGGGGTCTCTCCTTCTGGATAAGCTGGTTCAACACCCTGCCATCCGGCAGCACCCACTGGAAGATGGCATCCTGCAGCATGTCCCGGGCCAGTTCGTCCGCCATGCCGGCCGCCTGAAAAATACGCATGCACTCGTCGTCGGTGTAGACCGCGCGGGCATTGCCATAGAACCGGGGTTCACGTTCCAGCACCAGCACCGATACGCCCCGCCTGCCCAGCAGGTGGGCGAGGGTCAGCCCAGTCGGGCCCAGGCCGGAGATGACGACATCGACGCCGGTCGAATTTTGCGTTTCCATAGTGTTCTCGCTACTTATTCAAATCATTCAACGTTCAGAAAGGCGCGTACTCGGTGCGGCCAAGCGAGCGCAGGCCACGCGCCAGCTCCCCGAGCTTGTCCCCGATCGTGATGTCTTTCGGCTCATGTCCCCACACGCTGATACCCTGGTGCAGGGCGGTTACCCAGCTGGTTTCATCCACGGCAATCGGCGCCCAACCGTATTCCAGGAGGAAGCCCGAGGGCGTTTCGACGTAAAACGACAGTTCCCGGTCGTTCGGGTGCTGGCCCACGGCATTGGCGATCCGGAAGCCCAGTTTGCGACAGCGCACGTAGGCAGCACTGAGGTCTTCCAGCTGCGCGGGCTGGATATTCACATGATGGATGCGGGTCCTGATCGGATCGAGCCTGATCCCGCGTGTGCAGGCGACGGCCAACGAGTGGTGGCGCTCGTTGAGGCGCATGAACGTGAAATCCATCTTCAGGCCCGAGACGCGGTCCTCGATGCGATCGGATATACGGGCGTCAAAAATCTGCTGCCAGAAAGCCATCATGGCATCCGGGCGGCAGGAGGTGATCGCCACATGGCCCATGCCCGACGCCCCGGTGCAGAAGCCACTGGCCAGCATATCGAGCGGTTCAACACTGAGTATGGGACGGGTGAAGAACTCGATGGGCATACCCTTGGGCCCGATGACCCGCCAGTAGCGCTCCACCCCCCGCAGGGCGGCGCCCGCGGCATCGCCCTCCTGCACCTCGACCGATCGTTCGCGCAGGCGCTGCAAGACGACCTGCAGGGTCACCTCGTCATCCAGCTGGTAGCCGAGGGCAGCGATATCCTCTGCCGGGCCGTCGACCACGATAACCCGGCGGGCCTGTGCATCGAGCCGACATACCAGCGCGCCGGCGTCGCGCTGGACGTGCATGCCCAGGGCTTCCTTGGTAAAGCGGTACCACTGCTCCGCCCGCCGGGATTCCACCAGCGTGTAGCCCATGCGTACCTTTCCGAAAATGCTTTGCTGCGCGTTCGTCTGGCTAGCCATGGCCGGAGGCCTCCCTTTTGATCCTGAAATGCCATTATTATCATTATGACGCTATTGTCAAGTTGATATTTTTGTCGTTTAATAGGCCACAGTGCTTTACACTGGCACCGCTGGCCCGGCACAGCCGCGGCTGAGCTGGACCCGGTCAAAGCTAAACGTTAAGGAAGGTCACGTGAGCAAAATTCAGTCCCCCGCAGAGACTCTCGAGTTCAAACCCCCCTCGCCCTCGGCGCTGCGAGCGCAAACGGCCCTGGCGCGCGCCTACTTCAATCCCTACTTCCAGGGGCTGGATACCCTGAAACTCGATCGCCCCGCCCTGTGGGTAGGCAATCACACGCTCTACGGATTACTGGATGTGCCGTTGATGGTGGCAGAGATTTACTCGCGCCACGGTGTGATGCTGCGGGGCCTGGGCGATCGCGGTCATTTCGAGCTACCCGGCTGGGGCAAGCTGCTGGTAAGCGCGGGCATGGTGCTCGGCTCACCGGAGCACTGCGCCGCGCTGATGGAGGCAAGGCAGCACATCCTGGTGTTTCCCGGGGGCGGTCGGGAGGTGATGCGCCGCAAGGGCGAGGCCTACCAGCTCATCTGGAAGCAGCGCACCGGATTTGCCCGCCTGGCGATAGAGCACGGCTACGACATCATCCCCTTCGGGTCGGTGGGCCCGGACGAAAACTTTCAGATCCTGCTGGATGGCCGGGACATCAGCGAGTCGCGCCTGTGGCGGCTGTTGAGCCGGCGCCTGCCGCTGGACGCCTACACCCGCAACGGCGACATGATCCCGCCCCTGGCCAGGGGGGTGGGCCTGAGCGTGTTGCCGCGCCCGCAGCGGTATTACTTCGGCTTCGGCAGGCGTATCCGCACCAGCCAGCTGAAGCGCGACGCCTCCGACCCGGATGCCGTCTGGGCCCTCCGCGAGCGCGTGGGCCGGGCGGTGGAGAGGGAAATTGCAGCCCTCAAGGCCTACCGCCAAACCGACCGGAAAAAGCACTGGAGCGTCCTGCGGCGCTGGCTGGCCCCGCTCCAGGAGACTGAATGAACGGGGCATGTACCTGCCGAAGTGTGGTGACACTAGCGGCCGGCACTGAAATTTTTCAAAGGGAGAATACGGCGTGAAGCCAGCAGCGAAAAACCTCGACCATCGAACCCGGGTAGGCAATGAACGCAGGCGGAAAATGCAGCTGCGCCTGATCGAGGCGGCGCTGGCGGTGTTTGCTGAAAAGGGGATCGAAGCCACGGTTATCGACGATGTGATCTCGGCCGCCGGGGTTGCCCGCGGCACGTTCTACAATTACTTCCAGACCATCGACGAGCTGCTGGCCGCCCTCAGTCTGGAACTGGGCAATGATGTCATGCGCTCGGTAGAGCGCGCCGTGGAGCACTACGCGGACCCGGCGCTGCGCCTTGCGTCCGGCATACGCATGTACTTGCGCACCGTGTTGCTATACCCGAGTGTCTCGCGATTCTTCTGGCGGGCGGGCCTCAACGCCGTGGGGCCCAGCCACCTGGCTTTTGAATACCTGCCGCGGCATGTGGAAGACGGCATGGACAAGGGGGTGCTCAAGGTGGCCGATACGCTAACCGCCATCGACATCGTCGCAGGCATAGCACTGTCATCCATCCACGCAGCATCCACCCGCACTGTGGCACCGGATTATCCTGAACAGATGACAGGGCATATTTTACTCGCGCTGGGTGTGAGCAGGGCGACCGTCAGCAGACTGCTGGCCCGGGAGCTGCCCGGTATCGAGCTAACGCCGGAGTCGATGCTGGCCCGGCTTGGAAACACGGCATAGACACCGCAAAAAAGCGTTATTGTTTCGCCGCAAGGCATGGCAGGGTGCGCCGCTCACCAGCGGCAGCAGCCTATTTACAACTGAAGGAGAACTACAGAGATGGCAAAGGCAATCAGGATACAGAAGACAGGTGGCCCGGAGGTGATGGCGCTGGAAGACGTGGCGCTGCCGCCGCCGGGACCGGGCATGGTGACGGTAGCCAATAGGGCGATCGGCCTGAATTTCATTGATACCTATTTCCGCAGCGGCTTGTACCCAATGCCCCTGCCGAGTGGGCTCGGGATGGAAGGCGCCGGGGTTGTCGAGGCGTCAGGCGAAGGCGTCGACCTCGCGGTCGGCGACAGGGTCGCCTATTGCTCGGCCGGCATCGGCGCCTACGCGCAGGTGCTGAACCTGCCGGCGGCACGCCTGGTCCGCATCCCCGAGGGGATCGACTTTGAGCAGGCCGCGGCCGTGATGCTCAAGGGCCAGACCGCGGAGTACCTGCTGCAGCGGACCTACGCGCTGCAGGCGGGGGAGACCTGCCTGTTCCATGCCGCCGCCGGCGGGGTCGGCCTCGTGTTCGGGCAGTGGGCCAACAGCATCGGCGCGCGCGTGATCGGCACGGTGGGTTCAGAAGAGAAGGCCGTTATCGCCCGGGCCCATGGTTACCACCACGTGATCAACTACCGCACGGAAAATGTGGTGGAGCGCGTGCTGGAGATTACCGGCGGCGAGAAATTGCCGGTGGTGTATGACGGCGTGGGCAAGGACACCTTCGAGATGTCGCTGGACTGCCTGCGCCCCCGGGGCCTGATGGTCAGTTTCGGCAATGCCTCGGGCGCGCCCGCACCGCTGGATTTGCAGGCACTGACAGTGCGCGGCTCGCTCTACATCACCCGCCCCACCCTCGCGACCTACACTGCCACCAGCGAGGAGTTGCGCCAGTCCTGCGCGGATCTGTTTGCGCGCATGCTCGCAGGCCAGGTGCAGGTGGAGATCGGGCAGCGCTACGCCCTGGCGGACATCCGCCAGGCCCACACCGACCTGGAGGGACGCAAGACAACAGGGTCCACGGTTATCCTGCCGTGAGTCTCTGCGAGCAGTAAACACGCCGCCGGGAACGCCCACCAGACAGGTGCTACCCGGCGGCCGCGCCGCGTCGACGCTGAACTGTAGTGCGAATAAAAAGCACGGCATCGGCACAAATGCGAATGACTAATGAAAGCCCTGAAAAAGCAGCCTAGAACCGGCATTTGCCTTGCCGTGCTTTCTGTGCTCTTCCATAAACACGCAACCCTTAAAATACTGGGGTATAGACAATAGAATGCTTCGCCGTTTGCGTATTTGACCTGGATCGGACAAGCTGCAGAAAAGGAGGTGTTGGTGGTGGCCTGCCCCCAATTCCCCGCGTTCCCGAATCTGACTGCACCGGTCAGTGTCCGGTAGCCACCGCTATCTCCCGAATAAGGCCCCGAATCTGCTGCCGATCATATGCCAACAGGGCCAGGTCGCCGGCATCCGGTTCGTAACTCACCGTGGCTCCCGGGCCCGCGAACATGATCGCGTTGGGGAACATCGGGTGGTCATCGTCCCTGACATCCAGGTCAAGGGGGTTGCCGACGGCGTCACACCACAGCTCCAGGTACTGCTTCCAAGTGTAGTTCTCGTCACCCACCAGGTAGGCCCTTCCCGACTCACCTTTCTCCAGGGCGCTCAGGGCGGCCTGGGCGAGCGAACGGGCGCTGATGTGGTTGGTGCCGCCCCGCGGGGCGAACAGCGGCAGCCCCGGGATATTGCCCCGGGCGTATTCAGCCAATGCGCTGATGTAGGGTACCTCCAGGCCCTCGATATGGCCGAGGACGAAGGGGGCGTTGAGACTGCAAACATTGAACCGATCCGTGCCCAATGACCGCACCGCCACATCGGTATTGTGACGCGAGGTGACGTAGGGGCACACGCCGATCTGCCCGGGAGCCACCTGGGGATAAAACGTGCCTATCATGATTGCCCGAGTGATACCTGCGTGGCGCGCCGCTGCAAAGAACCGCGGCACGGCTTCGTCATTGGCCCGGGTGTAGAATTCCTCCGGCGTGACCGAACCATCCCGGGGGAGGTTGCGGATATCCGCCGCGGCGGAAAACACCAGCCAGTCGAATTCCTTCAGGCGCCCAGCAGACAGCTCCTCCTTCACGTAGTCGCCCTGCAGAAAGGGCATGTCCGCCAGTGCCGGCACTGTCGTCGGTTTGCGCGACATGAGGGTCACGTCGTGGCCGTTACGCGTCAGGTACAGTGCGATTTCGCCGCCGATCAGGCCGGTGCCGCCCACTATCAGTACTTTCATTTGCTACTCCTTCATTGATAAATCATGGATTCACGCGGGCAGCTTGGTGCCCATCTGTTCGACTCAGAACACCCGGAAGCGCCGCTGCACGTGCTGCTGTCGAATCGCGATCTGCGCAAGGCGTTGCGCCGGTGTAACGACCGGGGTGGATTCCGGCAGGTACCGGCGTATCGCGTCAAACGGTACTTTCCTGAGCGAAATGCGGGGCCACTGCCCCGGTTCCGGGGTTTCACTGTAGGCCCAGCGCGGCGCGAGGAAACCCTCGCGGTGGCCGCTGGTATCCAGCCAGTTGGGCACGCCCGGGTCGCGGTGTGCCACCACCAGGCGGATGACGCCGTCGGGGTCGACCGCCACCTGGTAGCCGTTGAGGCTGCCAAGGCGGTTGGCGTAGTCGAGGGATTCCCCCCACAGGTTACTGAGCTGGAAGCCGACGTAGTTGGGTTGCAACTGGATCCGGTTCTCGATGATCAGCGCTTCATCGGCATCCAGCTCAAAGATGCCGCCGGCGTACAGGTTGGTGCTCATGCCGCCACCGGTCGCGCCGGATGCGACATTGATGTCATTGAATGCGTTGCGTTTGAAGGCCACCCCGGGAATCGTGCCCGGGTGTTCGCCGTAACTCCCCATTGGAATGGTCCAGAAGGCATTCCAGAAGTGCATCTGGTTGCGAACGACCTCGCCGAACCGGCGAATCTCCCTGGCGGCGAGTTCAGCGGTGTAGGCCGGTGGGTGGGATCCCTCGGCACCCAGTCGGGTGATCGCAAAGTGGATAGCCTCCTCGTGCTCCCAGTCATTGAACAACTGGCGGCCGCTGATATAGCTGGCATAGCGCTCGGGGCCCACCGCGGGGTCGGCGGGGTGGGGCTTACCGACGGTCTTCAGGGTGGCGATAAAGTTTCCGGTATAGCCGGCCGGTTTCTCCGGTGACAGCAGGATGTCGAAACTGCCGTCCGCGTTCACCGCGATGTGGGAACTGTCCAGTCTCCCGGTCTGGGTCTTCATGCCGGGGCGCAGTTCCGCGAGGTCGCCGGAGTCCCCCGCAAGGCCGCCTGAACTGACCTCGAATATGAGGTAGTGCGGCGCCTTGCGCACACCGACGGCGGCCGCCTGGCCGCGCCAGTGCCGGGCATCGCCCATCTCGCCGTGAATCCGGTAACTGGCGCGCCCATCGATGGGGGCATAGAAGTAGATGGCGTCGGCGTTGTCGATGGTTCCCCGGGTGATGATGCTCAGGGTGTTGCGGAACTGCGGACGCTGCGGGTCGCTATGAAAGGCGCGCTCCACCGCGGCGTGCATAAAACCCATCAGGTAGCGGTAGCCCTCCGCCAAGTTGCGATCCGTGGCGGGCGGCGGCATGAGGGCCGGCTGGTCAATGGCGTCCCGCGCGCCCTGCAGGGACTGTATCATCTCGTCCCAGGCCTCGCGCAGCGCTGATTGTGCCTTCTCAGTTTGCGATGTCATCGCGCACTACTCCTTGCCGGTCCCCGCGAGCGGTCGGGCTTGGTCTGCCGTCCGTGCCCGCGGATTGCTCCCGGGGCCATTGGTATTGATCATAGAAATCCGCCAGTTCCGCCTCTATTCGCTCGCGCGACACCGCGTAGTCCTCGATACTGTACTCGAAACGGGTGCTGTGGCTGCGCTCCTTGTCTTCCTGTGCCAGCAAGTAGGCATCGAATGCGGGAGAGATCGGCAGGTCGAACGCCCGGTAGACCTGCCGCACCGTTTCCCTGGGCTGACGGATGAGGTCGCGGTAATCGACCACGACCTGTGGTGTTTCGGGGTGATGGGCGAGGACCGCGCGCGGGTGGCGGAAAGTGTCAAAGGACACCTCGGTCAGGTAGCGCAGGGAGGTTTCGTAATCCACCCGCTGCCAGCCCTTACCGCGCCAGCTGAGCTCGACCAACTTGAGCACGCTGGGAATACACTGGCCGGGGTCGCGCATCACGACCGCGATGCGCGCGTCGGGAAACGTCGTAAGCAGGGATTCCACCCAGCCGCTCATCAGGGGATTCTTGCTCAGGTGTATCCGGTCGCCGCCGTTGAGCAGCAGCTGGCGCTTGACGCACTCTCGGT